>NZ_JAYFUM010000024.1:0-128226 GCF_034929435.1 Arcicella rigui | reverse complement strand
TATATCTTTGCTGAGTACGTAGTACATAAAAAGGTTGCTTTGGTATGGTTCGCAAAACAAATATCAGCAACCTTTTTTATTTTTAAGCAATACTGTCAAAAAAGTCAAGATGACTTCATAATCTAAAATACTGAAAATCAAGACAACAATCAAAAAAAAAATAGTATAAATCTGTGATACCGTTGGCATCAAGAATAATCCTAATAAATTTTCAATAGAAACAATCCCAAAGGGATTGAAGATTTATAAAATAAACAATGTATAAAACAACATTGTGACCCCGTTGGGGTCATAGATTCGCTCGGAATTTGCTGGGTTATAAATCTGTGATGCCGTTGGCATCAAGAATAATCCTAATAAATTTTCAATAGAAACAATCCCAAAGGGATTGAAGATTTATAGCATAAATAATGTATAAAACAACATTGTGACCCCGTTGGGGTCATAGATTCGCTCGGAATTTGCTGGGTTATAAATCTGTGATGCCGTTGGCATCGTAATAAACTAAATACTGAACATGAACAAAATTTCCTTTATTTTGAATACTTTAATTTAAATTCTATTTTAACTGTTGCTAAAATAGATAGAGGTTTAAGGATAAAAATCCTCTTCTCAGCAGAAAAGAGGATTTTGGGTAAAGGTATTTTTATTTAAAACTCTTCATTAAAGACCTATTTTAACATATTAAAACTGTTTCAAATAACTAATTTTAGCAATTACATGATTATCTGATAGTTTTTGAGAGAAACTATTTTCAAACTCTCTGTGATTCAACACTAAATAAATATAAGACAAAGGTCTGTACTCATACGAAAGTCGGATATTGTAGTTTTTGGCTTTACTTCCTGAGTTTTGTTGGTAAAAACCAATCAATTGTACTCGTGGATTCAAGGCAAATCTTCCTTCTATTGAATATAAATCGACGGTCAAAGATGTTTTATCATCCCCTACTTCTATAAATCTATTTCTGTTGAACCTACCCGTCAATGAAAAATGTGGTATTGGAGCAAATTGTAAAGTCCAGTTTCCTGAGTTTAATGTTCCTCCAAAATATGAACCCCAATTATACCCTACTTGTAAATTAAGTATTCTTGAAGGGTCGGTACTGGCATAAATTTGGTGACGTACATAATTATATTCCCCTGTTTTGATTTTTACGCCCAGTGGTTCAAAGTCTTCGGTTAAATATTGATAAGTCGGTGTAATATTATATCCAAAATATGCACCGCTTTGGAGATTTAGCCAAATAGGATATACCGTCCAAGTTCTTTCTATGAGCCTTCCCGTTGAGGCTTGATGATAAAACTCTGGAAAAATACTGGGTTCCCAAGCTCGTAACCATTTTTTAAAAGGAAGATGTTTGCCTCTGTAAAACCAAAATATGCCCGGCGTAGTAGCAATGACGTCGGTTCGAGAAACAAAACCTAATTCAGGGTTATAAGTTTTAGTAACAACCGACTGAGTCCACCATATTTTTAATTGATTAGTCACAAAAAAGTATTGAGCATAAGCCGCCAAACCTTGTGTACCTGTTGACGATGAAGCCGAATGCGAAACCATAGTACTTAATGAATGAGATTCACTAAAACGGAAGAAACCATCTACCGAACTTACAATATTAGAACCATCAGGACGATTCTTTACCGTCAATAAACCACCAATACGGTTTTGTTTACCAAAGTTCTCAGAAAAACGAGTCACAAAAAAGTTAGTTGCGGGTGTTTCCTCATTACCTCTTTGACGCATCAAGATTGTTCCGAAATTTCTCTTTGTAGAACGATACACATATCTACCACCAACATCAATTGGGATAGGGTTTCCAGTATCGTCCAAACCAATTCTTCTACTAAAAAAAGGTTGAATGTGCATATTCCCACCCGATTCGTCAGGATTACGGCTTACTCCTACCCCAAACAGGGAAGCATTTTCTAAAAAGAATTGTCGTCGTTCAGGAAAGAAGACAGAGAATCGAGTAACATTGTTTACTTGTCGGTCTGCGTCAGCTTGGGCGAAGTCAGTATTAGTCGTTAAATCAAGAATAGAATTCGGACTAATAGCCCACTTTAATTCTCCTCCAAATTTCAAATTAGTTTCTTGTGGTTTTATAGAAGCATCGTAGCCATTATAAGAATCATAAGAACTTAGAAAGTAGGGTTGAAATCTAATATTTGGTTTTGGCGGAGGAGGTTGTAAATTTTTGAGAACTCCTGCGTAATCCATTCGCATAGAGGTAAAAGTACGAGGAAAAGCAGAGAAAGCCGATACTTCATTACTGAGTCTTCGGTTGCGGTACGCATTAAAACCCCAGCTTTGCGTAGAATCAGCAGTCTTTGGATAACGAAGCGTTTGCCAAGGAATCGCTATTTCAGCAACCCAACCAGAGTCTGTTCGAGAAGTACGAACACGCCAAAGCCCATCCCAGTCAACATCATAAAAAATATCATCAAAAGAAAGTAAATCTCGCTGAACTCCATAAGGATTCGTAGCAATTGACATGGCATTTCGTTGGTCATTGAAACCATCAAAAGAAAGCGTTACCAAATCGTGTTGCATATTATTAAAATCTCTTTTAAAATCCGTAGCACGAATTGCCTTTTTGCCTAAAGAATCTTTGGAAATGATACCAAAATACAAATACTGTTTATTGTACAATACTTTTATATGCGTATCATGATTAGGCTTTTTACCTTGAAATGGTTCAATCTGAATAAATTGCGGAGATTCTTTGGCTTGTTTCCATTCTTCTTCATTTAACAGACCATCAACTTTTAATGTAGTATTGATTTTCACCGCTTCCATTACCTTTTTGATGGAATCGGGTTTGAATACGTTGGCATCTTGTCCGAAAATATTTAAAGAGATTAATAAAAATAGTAAAGTTATTTTTTTCATAGATGAAATGTTGATGGTTTTACTGACTCAATCAAAGTCGATTCGTAAATTGAATCAGTACTTTGCTCTTAAAAAAATGAATGAATGCTAAAATTATAGAAAGATTTATGATTCTTTGTCCACTGTTATCATTTCATCTGGGTATAAAAATTAGTTAAAACAATAGAATCGTGATAAATTATCTAAGAATACCAAAAAATGTATTTATTTTGAGTAAGTTTACCCTCCAAATTTGGTTTTAAACCAATATTAGTGATACACAATCAACAAAAGAAGAAATGGCCGAGCAGTTAGTTTTAAAAGATAAATCAAAAATAGAATTACTAAGATTTCTGGAAGCATATCAGACAGCAATCGATGCCAGTATTATTTGTTCTGTGACAGATACTGCTGGTAATATAGTGTATGCCAACAAAAAATTTTGTGAAGTAAGTAAATATTCAGAAGGAGAATTAATCGGGCAAAATCATCGGATTTTATCTTCTGGCTATCATTCAAAAGATTTTTTTAAAACTATGTGGCAAACCATTTCACATGGGGAGATGTGGCGTGCAGAAGTAAAAAGTAAGGCAAAAGATGGTACGTTTTTCTGGCAAGACAGCATGATTTTACCAGTTTTTGGAGCAGACAATCAAATAATTCAATACTTTTCCATCAGAATTCCGATTGATGATAGAAAAAAAGCAGAAGAAGACCGAGAAAAAAGAATCCAAGCTTTAGAAAATATACTCTTTAAAATTTCCCATGAAGTAAGGCATCCAGTTACGCTAATGTTAGGGGTTTGTCATTTATTTGAAGATTCACTGCTTACTCCCGATGAACTCCATACCTTTTTCCATGCCATCAAAACTTCCGCCGAACGTTTAGACGTTTATACAAGAGAGATTACCGAAGCAGTTAGTAAGATTAGAGATAAAGAGAATCTCCTATAAAAAAATCCCCATCCTTCGCCTTTTGCTTTTGGATGGGGATTTTTTATAAAACAATTATAAAGCTTACTTATAAAAACTAAAGCCACTGTTTAAAATTTTGAGTACTCTATCTTTTTTCCAAGATTGTGTATCATTATTGGCTACTTGTCTTACAATGGCTGTTTCATCCAAAGAATATAAATTTGAACCTGATGAGATTTGCTCAATTGCAGGCTTCAAAACAGCCAATGAACCAGAAAGTCCACGGTTTACACTTAAATCAACTCTGAAAGCAATGCCACCTTCTGAGCTAATGATATTTCCAATTGGCACATTCGCACCTCTGATATTAATCATTAATGACGGAGAAACCGCTTTGTTTACGTATTCTTCTAAAGCTACTTCTACTTGTGCTTGAATCATAGCTTCTGAATAGCCCGTAGAGATAAAAGCAGTAGTTAAAGTCATATTATTAGCAACTTCCATGTAAGCCGAATCGCCTTGTTTTGAACCAACGGAGAAACCAGAAGAGCCAACATTCATTCCATAAGTACCCAATAGATTGTCAAAAGAAGAAGGGTCAAGGTTTTTGAAACGTTGTAATACTTTCGTAAGTACCGAACCGCTTGCTACTGCACCTGTGAACTGAATAAAACCAAAAGAGAAAATTGCCTTGTCGTAACTGTTTACGGCATCGAAACAACCTTCTTGTTTTGAAATGTATTGTAAAATTTTGGCATAAAAAGGTTGTGGACACAAGCTTGCTACGAAATCAAAGTAGTTATTAATACTTGATGAGCCAGCATAACTAATTCCATTTTGATTCACTGTGTTCGGTGAATTATAACGATCTTTTACAGTCTTGGTCATTGTACCATTTGGTGTTGGAAACGAAATGGTATAGACATTAGATGAGCCTTGATTTGTTTTTTGTACTTGTACTGATTGGCTTGGAGCAGCGTATCCTCCTCCTCCACCATAAGTACTTTCTCTTGATGGCGTTGGTGCAGGTGGATTATAATCTGGTACATAAGGTTTATTAGCTCCTCCTCCCGAAGGTGGATATAAATAAGGGTCACTTGATGAACCACCGCTACTATAAGAAGAAGAACCGCCACTGCTATAAGGTGAAGGGTCTGAGCTATAACCTGATGAAGAACCACCTACATTTAAAACTTGACCAATAGATAAATTCGGAGAACTCATTCCGTTCATTTGAAGAATCTGGTCAACTGTAAGACCATATTTTTTTGAAATACTGTATAATGTTTCTTTCGGCTGGACTGTATGTGTCATTATTTTATATTGATTTAAGATTGTTAGCTAAATTAACTAAAATAATTTCTTTATAAGTATCAAGTAAAAAAAAATTATTAAACGGTAATTCCATGTTAAATAGCTTGAAAAATTAGCATAAATAAACACACATCGGCAACATAATACACAATACTCAAAATAAACTTCAAAAAAATCGTAAATTACAGAGAATGATAAGGTATAAATTTCCTATTTGTACTTTTATGTAATAAATAGCTTTGCAAGCTTTCATCAAAATTATTTGTCATGCTAAAAAAAATCTTAACATCTGTCATTTTGTCGGCAAGTTTACAGTTTACTGCTTCCGCACAAGGCAATATTCATCAAGCTTCAACGGAATATCAATATCCAACTGACCCATTAGTAAAAGAAAAATTAGAAACTTGGCGAGACCAAAAATTCGGGATGATTATTCACTGGGGTTTGTATGCCGTTCCGGGCATTATTGAATCTTGGGAATTATGTTCTGAAGACTGGATTAACCGTGACAGTACTCAAACCTATGATGATTACAAGAAATGGTATTGGGGTTTGAACAAAAAGTTTAACCCAACTAATTTCAATCCAGACCAGTGGGCTGGTGCAGCCAAAGATGCAGGAATGAAGTACGTGGTTTTTACGACAAAACACCACGATGGGTTTTCGATGTTTGATACCAAGTACTCTGACTTTAAAATTTCAAACGGGCCTTTTGCACAAAACCCTAAATCAGACGTTGCCAAATATGTTTTTGAGGCTTTCAGAAAACAGAATTTTATGATTGGTGCGTACTTCTCGAAACCAGACTGGCATTCTGAATACTTTTGGTGGAATCGTTACGCTACACCAGACCGTAATGCCAATTACGATATTCGTAAAAACCCTTGGCGTTGGAATAAATTCAAAGAGTTTACTTATAACCAAATTCAGGAATTAATGACTGGCTATGGTAAAATGGATATTCTTTGGCTTGATGGCGGTTGGGTACGTCCATTAGAAACTGTAACGGATGAAGTAAGAGCTTGGGGAGCTGCCATTCCAGCCTTTAGTCAAGAAATTGATATGCCAAAAATTGCTGCGATGGCTCGTAAAAATCAACCCGGCTTATTAGTGGTTGATAGAACTGTTCATGGAGAATTTGAAAATTACAGAACACCCGAACAAAGTATTCCTGCCACAAAATCAGACACTCCTTGGGAAAGCTGTATTACTTTAGGCGGTGCTTGGGGTTATGTACCAAATGATAATTTTAAATCAGCCACCAAAGTAGTACATACTTTAATTGAAGTAGTTGCCAAAGGCGGAAGTTTATTATTGGGTGTTGGCCCAGGAGCAGACGGTACTTTGAACGACATCCAAGTTGCTCGTTTGAAAGAAATTGGTACTTGGTTGAATGCCAACGGAGAAGCCATTTATAATACCAGAACAACGGATATTTACAGAGACGGCGAAACATTTTTCACTAAAGGAAAAGATAATTCAATCTATGCTTTAGTAAGATTGCCAGAAGACCAAGCCATTAGCCCAACCATTACTTGGACGGGCAATGTACCAGCAAAAGGAGCAAAAGTAATGTTATTAAGCGAAAAAGTAGCCGTAAAATGGAAAGCCGAAGGCGATAAAGTAAGCGTTACTTTACCTGCTTCTTTCTTGAAAAAGTATAAAAATTATCCAAGTTTGGCTTTTAAATACTAATAAATGAGTGATTGGTTAATGGTGATTGGTAATTAGTATTTTAACTTACTAATTATCAATTATTTATTGTAGAAACAAACGTCAACAAAATTGTATTAGTTAATAATATTATGAAAAATGCTCTGATTTTATCAATTCCTTTTTTACTATTTTCTCAGCAAAACCACGCTTCTACTTTTCCACAGTTAAGCGAGCCAGTGGTAAAGAAAACAAGTAAAAAAACGGTTTCAGCTCCAAAACCAGTGTATCCAATTCCTACCAAAGACCAATTGGCCTATCAGGAAATGGAAACTAATGCCTTTATCCATTTTACAACCAACACTTTTACAGATTTGGAATGGGGCAATGGCGACGAAAGTACGGCGATATTTAATCCAACAGCTTTGGATGCCAACCAATGGATAGGTACTTTAAAAGAAACTGGTTTTAAAGGAGCGATTCTTACTTGTAAACATCACGATGGTTTTACGCTTTGGCCAAGTAAGTACACAGAGCATTCTATCAAAAACAGTCCTTACAAAGGTGGAAAAGGCGATGTAGTAAAAGAGACGGCTGAGGCTTGTAAGAAATTCGGCGTAAAATTTGGCGTTTACTTATCACCGTGGGATAGAAACCATGCTGATTATGGCAAACCAGAATACATTACTTATTACAGAAACCAGTTGAAGGAATTGTTCAGCAATTATAAGCCTGTTTTTGAATTATGGTTTGATGGTGCAAACGGCGGAACTGGCTATTATGGTGGAGCAAGAGAAGCACGCAAAATCGACGGAAAAACCTATTACGATTGGCAAAATACGATTCCGATGGTGAGAAAAATGCAACCTGATGTTATCTTTTTTAGTGATGCTGGGCCAGAAATACGTTGGTGTGGCAATGAAAGAGGTATTGCAGGAGAAACCAATTGGAATAATATTACGCCTGATAGTTTGTACGCAGGAAAAGCTGGGATTGAACAATTGTTGAACACAGGTTCAGAAAATGGTACTGCTTGGATTCCGAGTGAAATTGATGTTTCTATTCGTCCGGGTTGGTTTTATCATGCCTCAGAAGACGAAAAAGTAAAATCTGCTGAAAGATTATTTGAAATTTATCTTACTTCGGTGGGTAGAGGTTCAAATTTATTATTGAACATTCCGCCAGACCGCCGTGGACTTTTCCATGAAAACGATGTAAAAGCCTTGAAAGGATTTAAAGCTTTATTAGACAAAGAATTTAAAACTAATTTAGCCTTGAATGTTCCTGTAAAAGCAAGTGCAGTACGTGGAAATGCTCCTCAGTTTTCAGCAAAAAATGTAGTTGATGGCAATAAAGAAACCTACTGGACAACTGACGATGAACAAAAAACTGGCAGTTTAGAAATTAATTTAGGAGGAAATAAAGCCGTAAAATATGTACTCTTGCAAGAATACATCAAACTCGGACAAAGAGTAAAAAGCTTTAACGTAGAAGTTTGGAAAAATAACGCTTGGCAAGAAGTTGCCTCAGCGACAACGATTGGCTATAAAAGAATCTTGAAATTAGATGGCGTTGAAACCAGTAAAGTTAGAATCAACATCAAAGATGCGAAAGCTTGTCCTGTGATTGCTAATGTGGCGGTTTATTAGCTTTGAGCCGTGAGCAATGAGCTTTGAGCTTTTTTATTTTGCTCAAAGCTCAAAACTAATAAATGATGTTCAGTGAATAAATTGATTACACAGAGTTTAGCGGAGTTTTTAAGAGTTTCACAGAGGATTTTATTAAAATGTTTCTCTGCGAAACTCTGTGTATTCTCAGTGTTCCTCTGTGTCTTTCGATTGTCCAGTAGTCAGATAAATAATCACTCAATCACTAACTCAATCATTCACAATTATATATGAAATCCCTAACCTTACTTTTCCTATGTTTTTCATTCACTGTGTTTTCTCAACCAAAAGCTACATTGGTGAAGGCTGAAAATATTTTTACTGTCCCTCCTACTCCTGCTTGTCATGCTTCCACGATTGTTGAATTATCTAAAGATACCTTTATGGCTTCATGGTTTGGCGGTAAATATGAAAGCAGCCCCGACGTTGGCATTTGGATTGCTACCAACAAAAAAGGTAAATGGAGCGAAGCCAAACAAATTGCAAACGGCATTATCAACGATACGCTGAGATACCCTTGTTGGAATCCAGTTTTATTCAAAACCAAAGCAGGTAAACTTTTACTTTTCTATAAAGTGGGCAAAAATCCAAGAGAATGGTGGGGAATGAAAATGACTTCTGAGGACAATGGCAAACATTGGACTAAAGCAGAAAAGCTTCCAGAAGGAATATTGGGGCCAATCAAAAATAAACCTTTTCAGTTAGCCAATGGAGAAATTTTATATCCTTCAAGTACTGAAAGTTTGGATGAAAAAGTATGGAATATTCATCTTGAGAAATCAGATAAAAATACCAAAACCTTCAAAAAAATCAACATTGCTTGTGATACTTTTGGCGTAATTCAGCCCAGTATTTTACAGTACTCAGGTAATAAATTACAATTACTTTGTCGCTCAAGACAAAATGCTGTTGTACAAACTTGGTCGAACGACAATGGAAATACTTGGTCGCCATTAACACTTACAAATTTGCCCAATCCCAATTCTGGAACGGATGCTACTACTTTAAAAAATGGTTTACAGGTATTGGTTTATAATCCACTCAAAAAAGGAGCAGATTGGTTTAATGGTCGCTATAAATTGAATGTTGCCGTTTCAAAAAATGGTAAAGATTGGCAAGATGTTTATACTTTGGAAGATGAAAAAGAAGGCGAATTTAGCTATCCAGCCATTATTCAAAGTACAGAAGGATTGGTGCATATTACTTATACGGCTAATCGAAAAAATATAAAGCACGTTGTTTTGAGCTGTGAGCTTTTTTAGCTATCAGTTGTGAGCTATGAGCCTTGAGCTTTTTTTCTTCAAAGTTTCAATTCGAAAAGCTCGTAGCTAAAAAACAAAAAACTCATTGCTCAAGGCTCAAAGCTTATTGCTCATAGCTCACAGCTAAAAACTAATTCATAACTATTATCCCATGTCTTATTTTCTAAAAAATTCCTCGAAACTATTCACATTTTGTCTTTTGATACTTTTCGGAAGTATCCAGACGATTCAGGCACAAAACCAGTACGAACTTAATCAAGGTTGGAAATGCACGCCGATTAAAAGTATCAAAGAAAATGGTGCTACCATTTCAAATCCCAGTTTTTCCTTGTCTGCTTGGAAACCTGCCGTTGTGCCGGGAACAGTGCTTACTACCCAATTAGCCAATAAAGAAATCCCCGACCCATTTTATGGCATGAATAATGAGAAAATTCCTGACATTTATAATACAGGAAGAGATTATTATACTTATTGGTTTGCCAAAGATTTCAAAGAAGTAAAGCCGAACGATGATACACAAGTTTGGTTGAAATTCAGAGGTATCAATTACAGTTGCGAAGTATTCTTGAACGGCAAAAAAGTAAATGAAAAATTGATTGAAGGAATGTTTTTAAGACAAGCCTTTAATATTACGAAGTTTTTATCAAACGATGGAAACAACCGTTTGGCAGTAATTGTCTATCCGCCAGACCACGTTGGAAATGCCAACGGTGGACAAGGCGGCGATGGAACAATTGCCAAAAATGTAGGACTTCAATACACCGCAGGTTGGGACTGGATTCGCCCAATTCGTGACCGAAACACGGGTATTTGGGATAAAGTTTTTATCGAAAAAACAGGTAAAGTAAACCTTAAAGACCCGCACGTAATTACAATAGTACCAGAAAAAAGATTACCAGAAGGCATTCAAAAACCGGCTATCATCAAAGCCAGTGCCGACCTTGAAAATACTTCAGAGCAAAGCATCAACGGTACTTTAGTTTACAGTATCGACGGCTCTAAATATACTCAGAAAGTAAGTTTAGCTCCTAAAAGTACTAAAACGGTTACTTTGGCAGACATTACCTTAAAAAATCCACGTTTGTGGTGGCCAGCAGGTTATGGAAAACAAGAATTGTATGATACCAAATTTGAGTTTATTGTCAACGAAAAAGTATCGGACAAAGAAGAAGTAAAAGTTGGTGTAAGAGAAATTCAAAGCAATTGGAACAGCCATACACTTAGCCGTCAGATATATGTCAATGGACAAAAAGTATTTATCAAAGGTGGTAACTGGATTATTTCAGATGCGATGTTGCGTTTTTCTAAAGAGCGTTATGATGCTGAAATTCGTTTTCACCGTGATATGAATCTAAACCTCATTCGTATTTGGGGCGGTGCTTTGGTAGAACGACCAGAATTTTATGAAGCTTGTGATAAATATGGTTTATTGGTTTTCCAAGACTTCTGGATGTCGGGCGATTGTAATGGTCGTTGGACAGACCCCATGAAAAAAGAAGACCAATGGACACGTAGAAAATACCCAGACAATCATGCTCTCTTTTTAGAATCGGCAGCGGATATGATTAAAATGGTGAGAAATTATGCTTCATTAGCTATCTGGTGCGGAGGGAATGAAATTACACCTCCAGAAGATATTCTTGTGCCTTTGCGTGATGAAATTTTACCCAAATTAGACGGTACTCGTTGGTTTGTAGATTACTCTAATTCAGATGCAATGTCATACAATAGCATCGGCGGAAATGGCGATGGCCCTTATGGTATTCAGCCTTTGAAAGTATTTTGGGAACAAAGAACTTTCCCTTTCAACTCAGAAGTAGGTTCAGTAGGTACTGGTGATTTAGAGTCTTTGAAAAGATTTATTCCAGAAGCAAACCTTAAAGTACCCTATCATAATAGCAACGAAAAACCTGATTCTGTTTGGACTTACCATACTTACACAGGTGTTGGTTATAACGAATTTATCGACCCTTATGGCAAAGCAAAAGACATCAAAGATTTTGGTTTGAAAGCCCAATTAGTCAACTATGACCAATACCGTGGACTTATCGAAGGTTTCTCTGCTCATAGTTGGGATTGGTACACAGGCGTTATCATCTGGAAAACGCAAAACCCGTGGACAGCCATGCGTGGACAAATGTACGATTACTACCTCGACCCTAACGCTTGTCTATATGGGTTAAGAAGTGGAAGTGAATTAGTACACATTATGGCGAATCCCATTGATGGAATGTTGATGATGGTCAACAATGATTTTAAAGCATATCGCAACTTGATGTTAGTGGCCAAAGCCTACGATACCAAAGGAAAAGAAAAAGAAATCACCAAAGTATTTACTTATATCGACGCTACTTCTATCAAGAAAATCTTGTCGGTAAAAAATATTTTGGATGAAATCGGTGCAGAAGATGGTTCGTTTTTATCCTTACAATTGTTAGACGAAAACCAAAAAGTTGTAAGTGATAATTTCTACTGGTATCCCAACCAAAAAGGCATTTATTCAGGATTGCAAAACTTGCCAACTGCCAATGATTTGAAAATAAGTGCTAAGAAACTAAGCAATGGCAAAGTAGAAGTAACACTTTTAAATCCACACAGCAAAACGATTGCTTTCTTCAACAGAGTTTCTTTAGTGGATGCCAGCAGCAAAGAAAGAATCTTACCAGTATTTTATTCAGATAATTACGTTTCGGTATTACCCAATTCAGAAAAGAAAATTATTATCGAAAACGTACCAGAAAATGCCAAAGCACAAGTATCATTAGAAGGCTGGAATGTTCCTTTGATGTATGTTGAGATAAAGTGAGTATGAGTGCTGAATTGTGAGTTGTGAATTGTCCTTGCCTAAAATAGGTTGCCTTCAAAATGTAACAAATAATGGCAAATCAAAAAGGAGTCAGAAAATATTTTTTGACTCCTTTTTGATTGATTTCAGTTCCGTTAGGAACTGTATATCGGTAGAAGTATGAGGTATATTATTCCTTTCCAAGCCCCATCGGGGCGAAATATTTCGCCCCGATGGGGCTTGGAAAGGAATGTTGATTGTAATTTGGCTACCGATATTTCGCCTCTATGAGGCTATTTTAGCATTGCAAAAAATATCCTGCAAAATTAATATTGAACGAATTATCTTCTTTTCAATTCCCTCCAATAATCCGTCTGCGGTGTTCTAAACCCCAATCTGCAATTACATTTGTTACTTCTTTTAATGTAGCTCCGTATTCTGTGATTTCATATTCAACCGTAATGGGTTGCGTATCTTTTACTGTCCTTGTAATCAGTTGATTCACCTCTAAATCTTTCAATTCTCTACTGAGTACTTTCCCCGAAATCCCATTAATTTCCCTAAGTAAATCTGTATATCTTCTCTTTTGAAAACATAAACAAGCAATAATTGATACTTTCCATTTTCCACTCAAAATATCCATTACATCATGTATTGCCATAATTGTTTTAGCACATTCTTTTTTACTTGGTCTTTCTGCAATTTCCATCATTTGTCATTTAGTTACTTTTTTGTCACTGTTACTTTTGGTAACAAACTTACAATTGTTCATGTTCCTATTAGAGTATTAAAAACATAAAATTCAATTCACACAAAACATGGAATTATTAAAAGCTTTAGAGTGGCGTTATGCAACTAAGAAAATGAACGGGAACGTAGTTCCACAAGAAAAAGTAGATTATATCATTGAAGCTGCAAGATTAGCCCCATCTTCCTCTGGATTACAACCTTATCAAATCTTTGTTATTACTGATAAAGCGTTATTAGCCAAAATACAACCGATTGCATTTAACCAAAGTCAAATTACTGAATGTTCACATTTATTAGTTTTTGCTGCTTGGGATGGATATTCTTTAGAGAAAATCGAGAAAGTATTTGCTAAAACATTAGCTGAAAGAGGTTTACCTGCCGACAGAATGGACGAATACAAACAAAGATTATGGGGAATGTACGAGCCACTTGGTAAAGAATGGCATGCTACACACGCTGCCAAACAAGCCTATATCGCTTTTGGTTTAGCCATAGCAGCAGCCGCAGAACAACAAGTAGATGCTACACCAATGGAAGGCTTTATCGCTCCAGAATTAGACAAACTCTTAGGCTTAGAAGCATTAGGACTAAAAAGCGTAGTAATTCTACCATTAGGCTACCGTGACGAAGCTCAAGACTGGTTATTAAATCTTAAAAAAGTAAGAACAGCCAAAGAAGATTTTGTTACTGAGATTAAGTAAGTGATGGATTTAATTTTAAAACAGCCTTGTCAGCTATTCTTTTGTTGGCAAGGCTGTTTTTTGAAATGGAATAACTATTAATATTCTAAGCCTTATTTCAAATAAATTTCATCTCGTACATAATCCCAGTTCAGCCAAAAGCATTGTTTAGTGAATTGCACTTCACCTGTAGATTGTTCTTTTACTGGTAAAGGATAAGTGTCACTTGAATCTCTACCATGTGGTCTTACATGTGCTACTTTACTTTCAGATTTTTTTACAAGTAAAAGTCAGGGAAGCTATATTGACATTTCGTTTCACCCCAAAATGAAGCCCTTTTTGTTGCAACTACAATCGCAATTTTTAATGTACGATGTTCGTAACGTGTTACAATTACAAAGTTCATTTTCGGTTCGAATTTACGAATTGTTGAAACAGTATGAAAAAATTGGGAAACGGATATTTACACTCAATGAATTAAAAGACACACTGGCAGTAGCCGACAAGTATCCATTGTATGCCAATTTCAAACAAAGAGTCATTTTAAAAGCCCAAGAAGACTTAGAAAACTATACAGACATTCGTTTTACTTTTGAAGAAGACAAAAGAGGGAAAGCAGTGCATTCAATTATTTTTAGTATTTACTCTAATAAAACTGTGGTAGAAGAGCGTAAGCAGCCAGAGAGTAACGAAAATGATGTGAATGAAGAAGTGTCCAAAGTATATAATGCTATCAAAACATGGGAAGGCATCAACTTAAAAACCATTAACGAATGGTTGGAAAAATATTCACCTGACTATGTTTTAGAACGAATTGAAACAGTGAAGAAACAGCAAGCAAACGGTACTAAGATTAAGAATCTGATGGGCTACTTGCAAAAATTAATGCAACAAGAAGTACTCTTTGAAATAAAACCCTTGGCGAATACCAAATCAAGCACTGATAAAAAACAACAAAATCTTCTTCAGGCTACGATAGAACAAGAAGAGAAAGCTTTGGAATCATTGCGGATTAGCTATTATGAAAACCAGAATGCGATTATCGAGCATTTCTTCAATACAAATCCTACTGTAAAAGAACATTTTATTGAGAGTATAAAACTAAGAGTAGATTACAACAAACAATTGAACATAGAAGAAAACTTACAGAGACCGTCATTTAAAGCAGCTATAAACGCCAAAGTAAAGGAAATGTATCCGTTACTATTCAAAGAACTTGATGAGTCCTTTAAACAGCAAGAAACCGCCATAAAACAATCATTGAGAGCTTTAGGCTGGAAGGGATAGTCATAATTGTATTAAAATATCGGTATTCATGGCGAGAAATAGGATTTAAAACAAAAAAGGAAGAAGCGACGTAGAGATAAACCCATTGGATTTTTGCTCCAATGCTTGTTTTGTAAAACGATGTGAAATGAATGCAGCAGTATGATTATTTCATGATACACTTCATCATCTACATCATAGGGTTCTATAATGTCGCATGAGAAATCTATATAAAAATAAAACGAATATAGAAGCATAGCCGAGCTATAGGGTTCATCATTCATTTCCATAGCCGCCATCATAGGTTTCCATAAAATCACATGAGAAATCTATGTAAAATGAAAGTGGCAGTATAGTAAAGCATATAGAGTCTTATCATTCATTTACATGGCCTCCATCATAGATTTCCATAATGGCACATGAAAAATCTATGTAAAACGAATGTAAAAGCATAGCCGAGCATATAGCGTTCATCATTCATTTCCATAGCCACCATCATAGGTTTTCATAATATCACATGAAAAATCTATGTAAAACGAATGTAAAAGCATAGACGAGCATATAGCGTTTACCATTCATTTCCATAGCCACCATCATAGATTTCCATAATGGTACATGAAAAATTTATGTAAAACGAATGGAAAAGCATAGACGAGCATATACCGTTCATCATTCATTTCCATAGCCACCACCATAGATTTCCATAATGGTACATGAAAAATTTATGTAAAACGAATGTAAAAGCATAGACGAGCATATACCGTTCATCATTCATTTACGTAATCACCATCATAGGTTTCCATAATATCTCATGAGAAATCTATGTAGAAGTATGACAGAGCATATAGGGTTCATCATTTATCTCCATAGCCTCCATCATAGGTTTCCATAATGGTACATGAAAAATCTATGTAAAACGAATGTAAAAGCATAGACGAGCATATAGCGTTCATCATTCATTTCCATAGCCACCATCATAGGTTTTCATAATATCACATGAAAAATCTATGTAAAACGAATGGAAAAGCATAGACGAGCATATAGCGTTCATAACTCATTTCCATAGCCACCATCATAGATTTCCATAATGGCACATGAAAAATCTATGTAAAACGAATGGAAAAGCATAGCCGAGCATATAGGGTTCATCATTCATTTCCATAGCCACCATCATAGGTTTCCATAATATCACATGAGAAATATATGTAAAACGAATGGAAAAGCATAGCTGAGCATATAGCGTTCATCATTCATTTCCATAGCCGCCATCATAGGTTTCCATAATGGCACATGAAAAATCTATGTAAAACGAATGGAAAAGCATAGCCGGGCATATAGCGTTCATCATTCATTTCCATAGCCTCCATCATAGATTTCCATAATGGTACATGAAAAATCTATGTAAAACGAATGGAAAAGCATAGACTAGCATATAGCGTTCACCATTCATTTCCATAGCTTCCATCATAGATTTCCATAATGGCACATGAAAAATCTATGTAAAACGAATGGAAAAGCATAGACGAGCATATAGCGTTCATCACTCGTTTCCATAGCTACCATCATAGGTTTCCATAATGGTACATGAAAAATTTATGTAAAACGAATGTGATAGTATAGCCAAGTATATAGAGCCTCATCCTCATTTACATAGACACCATAATAGATTTCCATAATGTCACATGAGAAATCTATGTAAAACAAATGTAGAAGTATCGCCGAGCATATAGGGTTCATTATTCATTTTCATAATATCGCATGAGAAATCTATGTAAAATGAAAGTGGCAGTATAGTAAAGCATATAGGAGACTATGATAGTCTCATCATTCAATTATATGGTCTCCATTATAGGTTTATATGGTCTCACATCATAACTAATAATAGTCATATCAATTTCAAGTAAGCAAAATGTTTGAAAACGCTACTATCTCAGTCAATATGCTATTGATAAATACTGACGCCAAACAATTCTCCAAGGCGATTTGAATAAGAAAACTTATATCAATTATGTCATCAAAACCTATTTTGGTTAATATTACTTCTAACAAAAAGAATACTAATGACAAAAATTAATCTGGCATTATTGACGCAGAACTTTGCATTGTACTTATTCCTATGATAATTAAGGAAAATAAAAAAGTCAAAATGAATTGATAATCATTCTATTATAAAAAGGAGGAATACTACAATGATTGAGAAAATTGAAAAACGACTAAAAATGAGATTGGGAATAGGAGAGTGGGGAAGTTGGTGGTAGATTCCTTAGTGTTGCTAATAAAGCACAGATGTTTTATCGCTTAAAATAACAAGTACACATACTTTACCTCAAAAATTACTTACAACCATGCCATTATAGATTTTTACTTTAACTTTTTAATAATTTAATATCTGCTTCCATCATATCTTTTACCAATGCTGGTAAGTCATACTTAGGCTCCCAGCCTAATTTAGTTTTTGATTTAGTTGGGTCTCCAATCAATAACTCAACTTCTGTTGGACGGAAATAACGTGGATCAACGGACACTACTACTGTACCCACTGGAACTTGATACAATGGATTTGAACAAGATAAAACTGTACCTATTTCTTCTACTCCTTCTCCTGTGAATAAAACTTCAATTCCTACTTCTGCAAATGCCATTCTCACAAATTCTCTTACTCGAGTAGTAACACCTGTAGCAATTACATAATCCTCAGCTACTTCTTGTTGTAAAATTAACCACATCGCTTCCACATAGTCTTTTGCATGACCCCAGTCTCGTTCAGCATTCAAGTTCCCTAAATACAACCTATCTTGTTGTCCTAATGCTATTTGTGCAACGGCTCTCGTAATTTTACGAGTAACAAAGGTCTCTCCACGACGTGGTGATTCATGATTGAAAAGAATTCCGTTGACTGCAAACATATTGTAGGCTTCTCGGTAATTAACGGTAATCCAATAACCGTATAATTTTGCTACTGCGTAAGGTGAACGAGGATAGAAAGGTGTCGTCTCTGACTGAGGTACTGCTTGTACCAAACCATATAACTCTGAAGTCGATGCCTGATAGATTTTAGTCTTTTCTACTAAACCTAACAAACGAACTGCTTCCAAAATACGTAAAGTACCAATACCATCTACTTGGGCTGTATATTCTGGCTCATCAAAGGATACTTTAACATGAGACATTGCTCCTAAATTATAAATCTCATCTGGTTGTACTTCTTGAATTATACGAATGATATTCGTTGAATCAGATAAATCTCCATAGTGCATAATAAAACGAACACCATCTTCATGTAAATCTTCATATAAATGGTCTATACGAGCAGTATTGATTAATGAACTACGACGTTTGATACCGTGAACTTCATAACCTTTTGATAATAATAACTCAGCTAAATAGGCACCATCTTGGCCGGTAATACCTGTAATAAGGGCTTTTTTCATATTTCAAATATGACTGTGAAATGTCAGTGTGTTAATGTTTTTTGCTATTTACTTTGTAATAATATTAGGACTATCTTTTACTTCTTCGATAAATTTAAGTACTCTATCCAGTACTATCTGTTGATTTTTTCCTTCTTTGTACATTTCTAAATGATTAAAAGTAAATGATTCAGAAGTCAACTTAGGTAAAAAATACCGCCATCCCATATCTTTTGAGTGAGCATTTTCTGCCGATATCAACAAATGAGCCTTTATTTTCATAGTTTTAAAAGGAAAATGTTCGGATAGTACTTTTTCCTGAGCAAAATCTCTATGGTTTGTGCTTTTAATAAATAGATTGGTTTTACTGGTTCTATATTTAAAAGTTCTTTGAAGAGCTTTTAGAAGCCCAATTGTTTTTACTCGTTCGATATATCTTATTATCCGCATATTTATATTAATATTCCAAGAATCCATAATGAAAAAATGAAGTGAATTTGGATATACTTTATCTAACTGATTGAGGATATAAAATGCGACATGGTCTCCAGAACAATGTCCAATAAAAATTTTATTTTTCCCTTTCTTAAATATGCGTTTATCAATAGAATTCGCAATTTTTTCAAGGCAAATATCTTCTTTTTTCCACTCTTCAAACCTTGGATAATCAATCAATGTCAAAGGGACATTTTTACTTAATAATCGAATAAATTCTCTTGTCTCAGGAATCATTCCTTTCAAAGGAGGAAAAGCATACACATGAATGGGTTCATCAACTGCTTCATTGACGAACAAGTTTTCTTTACCTAAAAGCTGCTTGATTTGAGTTTCAATTGCATTTGGTTTCATATCCTCATGAATCCAAGCATTCGGAAAATCTACGCCAAACTCTTGTTCTAAGGATACAATAAAGTTGATGGCTTCTAAGGAACTGCCACCACCCATTTTCCAAGTCAAGTCATTTTTAAAGGATTCATAAGAAGCATATTTACACCAAAGATTAAGAAGCCGTTCTTTAATATATAAAAGTCGTTCGTTGGTAGGAATTTCTTTATGATTTCTTATCCTATTTTCTTGTGCTATATTTTGTTTATCAAGCACTTGTAAAGATTGATAATCTATCTTAAAGTTATTTAAGTGAGGAATACTTTCAGCTACATAGTAAACTGAAGGGAACAGGTGAGCAGACAACTTTTGCTCTAATTTTAGCTTTATCTCTTCCAATGAGGTATGTCCTTTCAGTATAATATATGCTACTATTTTATTACTTTCATTCTGATTTCTAACTAAAACAGCAACATCTGTAACACCTTCCATCGCTCTAATATTAGCCTCTATTTCACCTATTTCAACTCTAAAACCATTGATTTTAACTTGTCCATCTCGTCGGCCCTTGAATTCTAATAATCCATCGGCGTTTATAAGCCCCCAATCTCCCGTCTTTACAGTTCTACTACCATCGTCATGTATGATAAAGTATTCCATTGTAAGTTTATCATCTAACCAATAGCCTAAAGCACAGTACTTACTTCTCACATGAATTTCTCCTAAAAATCCTGTTTGCTGTACCTCTTTTCCATCAGAATCTACTAAAGTCATAAGTCTATCCTCAACTTTATATCCAACAGGAACTACGCCAGAAGATACTTGTGTATTTTTATCAATAAACCACTGACGATAAATCGTTGCGTTTTCAGTAGAGCCAATGCCGATGTATAACTTACAAAAATTTGAAAATAATTTTTTGTATATATCAACATCTTGTTTGAAAATTTTATCACCAGCAAGATAAATCAACCTCACACTATTGAGTGGCTCTGTTGATTTGTAAACTAAACTTGTTCTAAAAATACTTGGAATAGAATGATAAATAGTTAATTCATTTTCTTTAATAAAGTCAGGAATAGATGTTACTCCATGCTTTTGTAAATTATTGATAAACAAGGTTGCACCTGTTAATAATGCACCATAAATATCTCTTATAGAGCCGTTTACACTTGGAGAGTAAAACAAGCTCATTTTATCATCTGATGTAATTTCAGCAATGTTAATGTATTGCATAACATCATGCAAAAGATTTTGCTCATTTTGAAAAACTCCTTTGGGTACTCCAGTTGAGCCAGAAGTATAAATAATATAGGCTAAACTTTCTGGGTTGTTATGTTTATAACATTCTTTGAATGATACTCTGAAATCATTACTAAATTCAATGAGTTGAAATGACGTATCAAGATTATAAGCTTTTGCCAATGAAGCTTGGCTAATAATTACTTTTGCTTGACTGTGAGCAATAATTTGTTGATTTCTTTGATTAGCATATCCAGCGTCTAAAGGAATATATCCTCTACCTACAGCCAAACAAGCCAACATTGCACAGATAAAAAAAGCATCATGCTCTAATAAAATTATCACAGGCTCATTGCTTTCACCTGATAATCGTATCTTTTCAGCGAGGGAATTAGTGAATGTTAGTACTTCATGATAGGTCAATCTATTTTCTCTATCGTTTAACGCAATTTTTTGAGGAAACTTCATTGCGATTTCCTCAAAATGTTCAATTACGGAGGTATTAATCCAAGAAATCGGCAAATGCTTAAATATTTCTGACATGATAATGTTGTGACTATTAAAGACTGTGTGCAAATGATTTCCATAGGTTTATTTTCTCAGATGGAAAATCTAATGGTAAAACACAGTCACAGGTAAGTAAGGTATTGGTCGGAAATTTTTCAAGGATTTTTTTACAATCTTGCAGGTTATTAGCTTCACTCAATATTAATGCGGGTAATCCATAAATAATAGGATACCCAGCATTTTTAATAGAGATTCTATTGATTGTTTCAGCTTGATTATAAGAGTAATGGATACTTAATTTAGGAATATTCTCGGCTATACAAGCATAACAATCATTGCCATGTAAGTGAAAAATAATAGCATCGAATGATTCAGCTGCTTTCAATAAACAGTCTTCATCATAAAGTTTACCAATTTGATTATATATTTCAAAAGAAAGCAGGTTTGCTTGCATGTGCTGTGTGACGTAGTATAACCCTTTCACACCGATTTCTGAAGCTTTTTCTATTACTTTTTTTGTATTATGATTTATGACATCAAGGGCAGCATAAATAGCTTCTGGTTCTGTTTGAATAGTCCTTAAAAACAAGTCTATTCCAGAAATTTGAATTAACTGTGATAAAGGACAAAAAATAGTTAAATATACAGGTACTTCAACCTGTGTACAGCAAATATTTGAAGCTTTAAGGATTTCTACAAGTAAGTCTTCTTGAAACGAAAAGTTCTGAAGTGTATAAAAATCCTTGATTTCTTTTATGGGCAAACCTGTTATCTTTCGTCTGCCTACCGAGTCGTTTTCCCACACTTCATCTTCTGCTCCATAACAGACTGCGAGCCAGTCTCCAGCAGGGGTTAATTTCAGGAAATCAAATTGAAATTTATATTGAAAATCAATAGCTTCTTGTGCCAGCTGATGACCGTGCTGATCTGAGATTGGATGGTGTTTCCAAAATGAAATATCCATAATAAATAGTTAATTTGTAATTCTATATTTTAATGAGTATTAAATAGATATGGAGCAAATAGTATGTATTTGCTCCATATCTTCTTGATTTGTATATATTAAAATCGTATTTGTATTATTCAAATCGGCTACTATTCAGCTGGTTAATAGGTTATTTTGAAATAAAATTCACATTTAGGTAATATCATAACAATGATGCAATTCTTACTTTTCAGTTTCTGAACGTTAATGTGTGGAATCCAACAGAATGTTAATAATATTTACTGCTGCATCTCCTGCTCCATAAATATTTGTAAATAAAACTTTCTCTTTATTTACAAATAAATGATAGGTTTTAATAATCATTTCTTTGATAGCGTCACATAAAATACCCGAACCCGATTCTATTATTTCTGTCCATTCCGTTTCAGAGCGAAGTATGATACATGGTTTTGAGAAGAAGTATGCCTCCTTTTGTACTCCACCAGAGTCGGTTATAATAATATGTGAATTTTCTTCCAATTGTATCATCTCTAAATACGATACTGGGGGTATCATCAATATATTAGGATGGTTCAAAGCATCAAGTATTGATTTGTCCAATAAATGCTGAATTTGTTTAAGAGTTCTGGGATGTAGAGGCATTACTATTTTAGATTCCTTTGAAATATGTAAGATTGCCTCAAATATTTCATTTAGGCGTATTTCATCATCTGTATTATTATTTCGATGAATAGTAACTAATACATATTTGTCTTTTTCTACATTTAATTGATGGAGAATATCAATCTTTTCGGCAGCAATTTGAGCGAAAAATAAACTATTATCATACATAACATCTCCTACATTAAATATACCAGGATTATCTACTGTAAATGGAGCAACGGATTGTAAATTAAAACCTTCTTTTTGAAGATTTTTCATCCCTGTTATCGTTGGAGAAAATAGAAAAGTTGAAACATGATCTGTTAAAATTCTATTTACTTCTTCAGGCATTTTTTTATTATACGACCTTAAGCCTGCCTCAACATGAACAATAGGAACATGAATTTTAGCAGCTGCAATTGCACCTGCTAAAGTAGAATTAGTATCACCATAAACTAGCAAAAAATCAGGTTTTTCTTTTTCTAAAATTTCTTCAATACCCATAATCATCTTTGCGGTCTGTTCTCCGTGTTTTCCAGAACCTACTTGAAGGTTATATTTGGGTAGTGGGATTTGTAATTCTTCAAAGAAAATCGCTGACATTTGCGAATCGTAATGCTGTCCGGTATGAACAATAACTTCTTTTACTTTTGTAGAATAATAAGATTTTATAGCTCGACTAATAGCAGCGGATTTAATAATTTGGGGACGAGCACCAATAATTGTCAGTAGTTTTAGCATCTAAATTGGTAACGTTTACCTTTATATGTTAACAGAGATTTTTAATATATAGAAGTTCAAATACTTCCTTATATGATATTAAGCTTTTGTAGTATTGCTTGGAGTATTATATGTATTTAAAATACTATTAGGATAATTTTTGATAAACCATTCGACAAAATCCGTCACATCTATTTTCTCAGATAACATTATTTGCCTTCTGTCTTGAAATATTTCTTTTAGATTTTTACTTGAAAGAAGCTCGTCTAAAATTTGTATTAATTTGTCCTGATCACCCGGAAGAACTCCATAGGTTAAATTGTAACTATGCTCAAGCTCCTCTAAAACTGAAATTTTACCCGCAAAACTACTGTAGCGTATTGATGGAACTCCCAACATTGCAGCTTCAACACTCATACTTTGGCTGTCACAAATAAGCAGAGAAGCCATGGAGAGAACATGATGCATATCTTCAGGATGAATATTTAATTGAAAATCAAGAAATTGTGAATTTAATGAAGCTTCAGAAGAAATATAAATTTCAAATCCCTTATTACTGATTTGAAAAATTAACTCTTGCAATAATTGATGACTTATTCCACTTATCCCAAAATCGTGATGAGCGGTAAGCCGAGCCAAACGAATCAATACAAACGGTTTCTTTAGATTATACTTATTTATTTTTTGAGGATTTGGGGTAAATACATTTGGATGTAAATACCCTAATTTCATGTAACCATCATAACCTACTTTCTTGTATTTCCATTTGCCAACATCACAAACATTGGGGCAGAGAATTGTTTGTGTATAAGGGTATGTTAAGTTCCCAAGTGTTTTAATTACATCATAATCATCTTCAGTAATTGTTATTCTCTGAATACGAAAAAGAAAACCAAGTTGAGCAATCGTTGCGTCTGTCCCAATTAATAAATCGGGTTTTTCTTTTAAAAGTATTTTTGAAATGGAAAACAATCTTCTAAAAAGGCTAAGAATGATTGCAAACTTCGACTTTCCCCTTTCGTGTAATAAAATATTTTGATATGGGATTCCATCTGATTTTAATAAGTTTTCGAGTACATCCTTAGTTTTTATTAATACAACTAACTGATAATTTTCGGTTTTTAGTAATCTTCTAATGGTTTCTCTCAAAAAAAGATACTGAGCTGGATGACCAAAGTATAATAAAATTTTCACAGTTGAATAGTTAAGCTATAAAGTAATTTCTTTTTCCATTTTTATTAGGTGTAAACTCCTTTACTTTTAATAATTTGACAGTACACTCCTTCCCAGCATGGTTTTTTAAAATGCCTAATAGTCGATTTTCTTCATCTTGGGTAAACATTTCATTTGGTTGTATTTCGATTTGAAGTATTAAATCATCTAATTTTGATATTCGGTATGCAAGAACATTAAAACTTCCAAACATCATTTGAAAAGCAGGTCCAGTTAAAACATGTCCATTTGCCAAACGAATAATGTCAGGAGATCTTCCCATAATTTTTGTTATTACTTGGCCATTATAATTGTAAGTTTGTTGGCTATCAGCAAGTGTTACATCATCATCTAAGTCATATCGTAGAAATGGGAAAGAATAACTTAGTAAATCTGTAACCAATAATTTGCCCGTATCTTTGTCGTAACAATCTACAACCTCAGCTATACTGTTGTAGCCAACATTATAATATCCCTTATTAATTTCATAAGCCGTTATACCTCCATCACGTGCCCCATAACAATCCATAACAAATCCAAATGCCTTTTCTATTTCTGCACGATATTCTGGTGTTAGCATTTCAGCGGTTGGAAAACATCCCTTTACACTGTCTAATTTTATTTTATTTTTATTCACATATTTGGCAAGTAAAAATAATGCCGCAGCATAGCCGTACAGGTATTTAGGTCTCTTTTTAATTAAAAGAGGAATAAGTTGAGAGATTTTTTCATCTGATAAATTTAATGCACTTATTCGAAGGCTATTTTTGAATAAATGATAGAATCTTTGTTTTAAGGTAGGATTTGGCGAAAATAGAGATGAGCTTCCGATGGTAGCATAAGCATCTCCATACAGATAACCGCTTGTTTGCCATGAGTAAATCTTAATGGCCGTGGTATAACTCCAAGTGTTATTGTCTAAAAGGTATTTTAAAGTCTTGCCAGAAGAACCGCCAGAACTTGCTTTTTTATGTGGTAATGAAGCTATATTTGATGGAATAAGCTCGTCGTAATGATCACGAATAATATCTTTATTCAGTAGAGGAATTTTAACTAAATCCTCCTTTGTTTTAATATCTTTAGGGTTTAAACCTATTTTATCAAAAAGACGACGATAATAAATCGTATTTGAATAGAAATGGTTGACTAAATTGTGTAATTGTTCATTTTGCCAATTTTGCACCTCTTGAGCAGACCATTTATTCATTTGTTTTATTTGGCAGAAGTAATAGTGTATTTTAGTACCAAGAAATAGGTCAACAATTGGTAAGGCTATCTCTACGATAAGAAAGTTTTTTGATTTTCTTATTAATTCAATCATTTATTATAAAGGTTAATAATTTTATTTGCCACTTCGTTAGCTGTCAGTCCTAACACTTTTAGCTTGTCCAACCCATTAGTTCTTTTGTTAAAGTTTAAGGCTTTTTCAAGTAAAGTTGCTCCTTCAATTGACGTAAATGTATTCATAATATAAGTACCTTTTACTTCTTGAAGTAGATGTTGAACATCCCCAACATTTGTACATACAATAGGGCAACAAGCAGCCATTGCCTCTTTAATTACATTAGGAGAACCTTCTGTAAATGACGTTAACATCAATACGTCGGCGGCTAACATATACTTTACTACTTCTTCTTGTATTTTATTAAAGACAGTAATCAATTTTACATTCTTATCTGTAATACAATCAACAGATTCTTTGCATAATGAAAAGTTTTTCTCCTGTCGTTCTGGGTCGGAAACAAATATGATAATTTTTTGAGTAGGCAAAAATCCAAGTTCTAATCTAATCTCTTCTCTACTTTGGTGTAAAATAAACTTATCTACTTGAACACCATTTGGAATTATTGGTGCTTTACTTAACCCAATCTGATTTTTCATTCTTTGAGACTTTACAATCACTGCTTTCCAACGCACTGCTGCCAATATACGAATCAAATAATATTTGTATGTATTCTTTTGAAAAGACCCCATTAATGAAACTACAATATTAGAAAAATAAGGAGACGCCAGCGTTACCAAAAAGCCACATAACGAATAGTGCGCATGAATCACATCGTAGTTTTTTGAATGTATTGCTTTTGATAATGGTAGCAAATTTCTGAAATAGCCTAAAAGACCTTTCTGGTTAATAGTGTAATAGTCAATTTCAACACCTGCATTTTTTAGCGACTCTCCTTGATTATAGACAATAGGTGAAATATTTCCTTTTTTATTACCACTACTTACAAATAAAACTTTCATTTTGATGATTACTCTCTTCCAGCAAGTTTAAAATAATTCCATCCAACAATAATAAAAAAAACAAGTACCAAATAAGGAATGTAGTATTGTTTATTTTTGGTATTCAATTCTGTAATACCATAAGATGATAAAATAACGATAAAGGGTAAAACAGGGAAATGAAATCGTTCCGAAATTGCAAATTTGCTCAAGGCTATTACTACTAAATAACTAAATGTAAAAACTATAATTAGGAGATGGTTTTTTATTTGTTTCATATTAACCAAGGTAATTAAACCTATAAATAAGAAAAAGACAAAAACATTTCGAACAAAATAACCTCCATTCATCAACATTTGATTCTGTTGAGTTTTTATATCTACCAAAGTAGGAAATGGGCCTAAAAGCATAAATGGAGCAAAAACAACAGCAGAACCATAAACCGCTAATTTATTTCCTGAAACTCGTTTAGCTCGGGCTTGCATAGACACAGATTGATTCGTCTTATTTTGTTCTAATAGCGAGTTAATTTCGTTGCTTATTGCCCCACCACTCATGAGAATAATAAAAAGAACTGCAATAGTTCCTAAACCTATTTTTTTCCTTATTCCTAAGTAACGATTAGTGGAAAATGTAAATGCAGTAATAAATGCTAATAATGCTGCAATCCCTAATACTGTACGGAAAAAGAAAAGAGCTCCGCCTGACAATAAAATTGTAAATAATGTAAATAGTTTTAATTCTTTTTCTCTTAGTAAATAATCAGCTCGTTCAATAAAAAATACCAATATAAAAATCATCTCGGTCTCTTTTAAATGAAGTCCACAATAATAAATAAAATTAGGAAGTAATAAAGAGGAGATTCCAGCAATATTCGCTACTGAGTTTCCAAAATTTCTTTTAGCTATTTTATAAATAAGAACACAGGTATAAGCACTTAAAACTGCTTTTATCAAACGTACAAGGAGAACACTCTTCGCTAAAAATGAATATATAAAGGTTAAATACGCAACATAGCCTAAATCTGAATAATTTTCCTTTATATATACCCAATAAATATGTAATTGCTTTTTAGAAAGTAAATCCAATACCCACAAAGCCTCTTCATGATACCCCATAGCATCCGCAGTATCAAATTCAAAAGGACTCCCAGTCATCCAATAATAGAAATAGTAACTGAATAAAACATAAAATATACGAATAGTAAGTGCAACTCTAAAGAGCTTCCTTATGAAACTATCTGGAGAAAGGTTAGACCAGTTTTTGGTAAATAAATTACCAAAATAAAAAAAACCAACTACTTCTATAAACCCAAATACTATCCAATGGTAAGGTAGTACTTTGTTATAGAAGAGAATGGAGCATATACAGAGTAAAATCGTATAAAGGCTTATTGCTTTTGACGAAAAATATCTTGGAAAGAAAGGCTTCAAATATTAATCTTTTAAAAGTGAATTGTAAATATTTTTTAAGTTAAAAATATGTCTTCCAATACTGTACTTGTCTTTGAGTATTAAAGTATTTTTTTTAGCTACCTTTCGATAGGTATCTATGTTATCTACAAAATGGTTAAACTTTCCTAAGAGGTCATGTTCATCTTTGCTTTTATATATAATTGCATATTTCCCTTCATTAGTAATTTCCAACATTACTTCCCAGTCGTTCACAAATACAGGAATACCCATCAGCATTGCTTCAACAACTGCAATACCAAAAGTATCGTGTTCGGTAGAATATGTGAATACATCTAATTGACTAAGAATATCAGGAACATCTGCTCTTGTACCTAAAAAAAACACATTATTCCCTAACCCATTCTCTTGACAATAAGCAAAGCATTTATTGTATATTGAAGGTTCTGTTTTAGATTCAGCCCCGATAAATAGAAAATTAAATTCAATGTTTGTTTGTTTTAAGAGATAAAGAAATTTGCAAAGTGTAAAGTGGTCTCTTCCTGAAGTAAAGTTCCCCACCGTACCAATTAATAGTGCTGTATCACTTAGCCCTAATTCAGCTTTAATTGACTGTTTATGTTGAACATGAAGTTTTTTTAAATCTATCCCATTAGGCAGTACTATGCTTTTGGGAATAATCTTATATTTTTTCTCGTAGTAATTCTTTTGTGATGAGCTTACGAAAATATTCAAAGCTGTTTTCGTAAGAACCCACTTCCTTAACAGGTTTGCCGTAAAATTGCCATTTATCCCATGACCATGAAAACTAAGTAAGACCTTTTTTGATAAAAAAAGTGTGGCTAAGTAAGCTAACCAAGCGTCAATTACTTGATGGGCATGTACGATTTGAATATTATTATCAATAATAATATTTCTAAGCTTTATAAAATAAGCGATGTCGAAAATATGTTTTGGATGAATTTGGTGTAATTCAATACCAGATTGAACAAACTCTTCTTTCAGCTGCCCATTTTTTCGATGAATCAATATGATTTCAAAATTATGTTCATTAATATTTTTACAAATATCCAATACTAATGTTTCTGCTCCCCCTCGATTAAGAGACCCCATCAAATAAGCTACTTTCATTTCAAAACTATTCTAATTAATCTTTGCTTCGTAAATGAGCCTATTTTTTTTAGAAAAAAAAATAGATTCACCACAGATTTGGGATACTTATAAATAAAATTGTAATAGTTTGATTGTTCGGTAAAGTTTACTTTCCCAATTTCAATCGCCACTTCATTTTTATATTTACCATTCAAGTGATAACGTATTAATGATCTTACTCTAAGTCCATCTAATAGCTTTTTTAATGGCTTGTTATTTGCAACTTCATTCTCTAAAAATGATAAATTGAATATAAAATGAGTACTTGTATGATAATACTTATTATTGCCTAATGCCCGATGATTATGATTTACATCTTGATTTGAAAAAGCCATTTCTTTATTCAAATAAGCTACTTTGTATTTTAAGGCTATTTTTGCCCATAAATGAAAGTCTTCACCAAATTTTAAATCATCTAAAAAACCGCCTACTTCTTCAAATATTGTTTTTTTTACTACAACAAAAGAACAGTTAATAGGAGACCAAAAAGTGCGGGCATATACTTGAAAATAGTCAATATATCCTTCAACAAAATTTTTATCTGTACCAATATTGGCAGGATACAATATTGTATTTTTAACTCGGTTATAGCTGCATCCGTATAAACCAGCTTCCTGATAACCCATGATTAATTTGTACATTTCCTCTAAAAAAAGAGAATCCCACCAATCATCAGCATCCAAAAAAGCAATGTATTCAAATTTAGCATACTTTACACCGTTGTTTCTTGCAACTGAAACTCCTGAGTTGTGTTGATTATATACTTTAATTCGTTTATCCGAAAACTGTTCCACAACTGATAGACTACTATCGGTTGAACCATCATTGATTATAATCAATTCAAAATCTCGAAAGGTTTGATCTAAAACGGAATTTATAGTCTTTACTAAATAATCAGCTTTATTGTATAATGGAATTATTATAGAAAACATTTATTATCGTTGAATCCAGTATTTAGAAAAATACTCAATTAATCATATTACATGTACTGTAAAATTGCTCTATTCTTTTTTAAGAATCTGACTAACTTAAAAAGGAAAATATTAGTAGTAGCTTTAACTTTGAGGTTATTACATCCAAGATTTTTCAATCGACAAGCATATTTTTTTGCAGAACGATATTGATTTTGTTTATATGCAAAATTCAGTAATATCCCTAATTTGTATAATATATATTCCCTTTCGTTATATGTTAAATCATTAGGAAAATAGCTACAAATTAATTGGTACATGAATTGATCTTTTTCTAATTTTTCCTCAATTTTCTTTTTAGAATTAGTGTTTGATATTGATGAATGTCCAGTTCTATATGTTGTGGTTGATATATTTAGATAGCCAATTTTTACGTGCTTTGCAATAAACATCCACGTCGGCCAATCTTGAATATTGAAACAATGCTGAATGTATAAATCTAATGGTAGATACTTATCAATAGCATCTTTTCTTATGAAGCTGGAAGAAAAACAAATGGGTACTTTACCTTTGAAAATTTCGTAGAATAAATATCCTTGTGGGATATATTTATTTAAATTATTGTTTTTAACGATTTTTTTTTGAGGTTCCACTAATAAATCTATCTCAGTATGCACCATTCCATAGTCCTTATTCTTCTCTAAAAAATCAAATTGCATTTGCAATTTGTTGGGATTATGCCAATAATCATCGTCATCACAAAAGGCTAAGTATCTGCCTCTCGCTTCTTTAACAGCTAATGCCCAGTTTTTACCTAACCCGTAATTTTCTGTTTGAAAGACCAGTTTAAATATTTCAGGAAATCGTTGTTTATAATTCAAGCAGAGTTCCCTTGCCCCATCCGTGCTGCAATCATCCCCTATAATTATTTCAAAAAAAAAGTCACATTGTTGGCTTAATATAGAGTCTATTGTTTGAAAAATAGTATTTTCCCTGTTAAAGGAACATATCACCACCGACACTAAGGGCTCTTGAGTAATACTATGATTTGATGTCATTTGCTATTAGCGAACAGTTTAAAATGATCAGTTAGTTTTCAAAATATTCTTCAATGATTTTACACCATACTCAATACTATCCAGAAAAAAAAGTTGAAATCTATATGGCATAAAACTCATAGAAAACTTAGCTTTATGAATGGTTAATACATTTTTCAATGCCCAAATTTCTACAAAGGATAAAAATTGAATATTTACAGCTTGTTTGGATAAGTCTTTTTTCTTGCTTACCGAAATATTCATTGAAGAATTAATTTTTTTTAATAAAGTAAATCGGAGTCCATAGATGTAATAAATAAATCTATTATATATTATTGTATTTCTATACTCCTTAGAATAGCGAATCAGCTCTACAATTGTTTTAATATAATCAAGAATATTTTTTTCAATAAAGGTGTACATAATTGAGCCTTTCCTGAAAGTATAGAGATATGTAATATCCTTTATAGTACCTAAAGATTGGGCTGTTAGTGCTACTTGAATAGAAAAAAAAACGTCTTCGTTTAAAGATTCTGGAATACAATATATTTTATTTTTTCTTAAAAATTCTGTATTGTACAACTTATTCCAAATCATAACGTAATAACCGCCGTGTAAAAAAAAATTACCTACCGAGTATTCTCCTCGTATAATATTTTTTGAAAATATCCACTCCCACTTTTGATTATTTCCATTAAAATCTACAGAAGTATAAGAACCAACAACAACATCTACTTTTTCATTTGACGCAACTTCATAAAGTTTTTCTATCGCATGGGTTGGAATTGTGTCATCACTATCTAAAAAATATACATACTCGCCTTTTGCATTATCTATTCCTGTATTACGTGTGGCTCCCAATCCTATATTATATGGATGATTGATGAATTTGATGTCACATTTTCTGGGATGAGACTCTACTATCTTTTTTGCTATTTCTATACTTTTATCAGATCCCCTATCATTAATCAGTAAATATTCTATTGAGTTGAAACTTTGGTTAAACGCCGAAAGTAAACACCGCTCAATAAATAACTCTACATTATATATTGGTATAATGATTGTTACTTTATAGTCCATTGAAAATCCATTTCAAATAAATTTATAAAAATTTGATAATCAACATATTAAAAGTTGTAGAGGTATTAAATTTTAATTATGTACATTACTCCTCCCTTTGAAATATTAATTTTTGATGAAGACTTAATAGAGCTTAAATAATCATGTATAGCCTTTGATGTCCCATCCCAGATGTGATAGTCATCAACGATTAATAAGCCTCCGATTTCCAACTTTGGGAAAAGGTAGTACAGGCAATCGTGAATACTTTCATACCAGTCTCCGTCCAATCGAAGGATAACTATTTTTTCAATAGAAAAAGTTGGGAGAGTGTTATGAAACCATCCTTTTATTATTTTAAAATTTTGTATTTCAGCTAAAGACATTGCTTTTTCTGCCTCCTTCAACTCTGCTTTACAATTATCTTGAATATTTTCTTTTTGCCAATTAATAGCTTTTTCACCATCTATTTCCTGAACATTAGGCAATCCTTCAAAACTGTCTAATAAATAGTATTTTTTATTAATTTGTCCAATGGTTTCTGCAATACCAGCAATCATACCGCCTCTCCAAACACCACACTCAACTATGTTACCACTAACAGCTTTATACCTTTCACAAATGGCAAGATTTTCACAATAAAGGTCTTCGGGCATCATAGTAAATTGCTTAAACTTCTTGTAGGTACGCCGATATTTAGGTTTGAAACTGGTCTTAATAATTTTATATCCAATTAGATTCAATACTCTTGAAAAGACTGATTTCATAATGTTCTTATTTTACATTAAATATTAATGTGTTTTTTATATATCTCTTGATTGTTTTAAAATTTATAATCTTTCTTTCCAATTGATTAATTCTTCTTAAATAACATTCATAAAGTTCTTCTGAAATTAATGGTTTAATTACTTTAGTTGCAACGAGGTTTACTGGATAATTCCGATTAATAAAAATTAAGATATTCTGTCTATACCACCATTCAACTTCACGATTATTCCAAAAGGTGGGTCTAACAATATCGTAGCAACTATATCCATTTTTTTCAAAAAGTTCTACCCAATACTGAGGTAAATGTTCATTTATATGCCCTTGACCACCTTGAAAAGGAATTGCTGCCGAAAAAACTATCACATTACTCAATTGAACTAAATCAAAAACTAAGCTATCAGCACGTTTGGATGTTAAATGCTCTGCTACTTCTAAGCAAAGTAAAAGTTCAAAAGTTCTGTCAATCTTTAGTGGTTTTTCTAAATCTACATCATAAAAATTGCCAGTTGGTATTAATAATTTACTTTTATCTATATAAGCTCCATCTGCACCAAAAATGTCTTCAATTCCCTTATCAGAAAACGATTTTAACCACTTTCCATAGCCACAGCCAACATCAATCACACTTTTTGGGTTAAATAAATCAATAAGGTAAGAAGAGATTAGTTCGGCACCGGCACTGTAGTTAATTTCTTGTTCTGTGTGTATGTATTTTGTCATAAATCAGCTTTTATAGATAAAACCATCAAGACTCCATAAATTGATAGTATGAAATTCACCTCAAAATATACGAAGTATGATATTGTTTTTATCTTTTGGCAAACTACCAAAAATGTTTGTTAAATGGTTGGAATAAATAAATGATAATGGACGGATGAAATACTTAAAATTTAATTAACTTAATTTCTTTCTCGTCATTTTCAACTTACTTATTTTAAAGTTTAAGTTTTCAATAAATCAAATAATAGATTTTCGCCTTTGATTGTAAGGCTAAAATCATACTTTACTAAAGCACTAAAAATAGACTTTGAAGTACCTTTCTTAAATCTATCATGGGTTTCAATAATAATTGTATTTACAAAAGGTAACCATTCATCATGCCCCAGCTCAAACAGTTCTTTTTCAGAACCTTCTATATCAATCTTCAATATATCAATTCTATCTAAATCAAATGAAGTAATAATTTCTTTAATGCTAATTCCCTTAATCGTAGATTCTGTTGGATGGTCGACTGCCTTTACCACAAAACCCCATTCGCCCATGTTTAAATCAACCACTTCTAAGTTTGTTGAAGTGTTCCAAATTCCAGCTTTAATGCACATAATATCAGGATATGATTCTGTATTTTTCAATAACATCTCATAATTCCCACTATCAGGTTCAATGGCTATTATTATTGCATTGGGAAATTTGTTTTTAAAATAAATGGCAGAAAGCCCAATATTTGCACCACAATCAATAATTACTTTAGGTTGTTTTGAGAAAGAGAAATTATATTCCTCGCTATAAAATACTTGCAAGAATGTAGCATAATCTGTACTGTTATTTCTCAAATAAATTGGAGATTTTTGTTTATTCAGATAAAATTTTAATAAAGGCTTTTTACTAAAAAATACATTTGTGGTTAAAAAGAAACCTTCGATTCCAAATTTTTTATAGTGTTTATATGCTTTTGTCAAATATTTAGTTTTTCTCATATTTATGAATCTGTGCTTATCACAAATACAATTTATTAAAATAGACTTTTAATTTTTTCTATATAAAAAATGGTACGTTCAACAAACTCGAATAAAAGCTTAGTAGCTGTATAGTTCTTGATTCTATTCATTTGAATAATACCTGTTCCATATCTGTCATAATCGACCAGTATATTTGATGGAACTATGGCTTCCAAAACTAAACGCCTTTCTGTATTCAAAAACTCTTTGGAAGAGTTACTAATCCCATTCATATCAAAAAGGCTTACATTAATGTCTTTATATACTACTTCTTCATTGTGCAGGCCGATTGCAATTAAATACCATTTCCAGTCCGATACAATTTTCAAAGATTCATCGTAATATCCATATTTCTCGAATAAACTCCGACGTATGTAAGCGGAAGAATGGTTCAATGTACCTCTATAAAAAGTGAAAAATGTTGGTTGTTTATTGCTGATACCATTATCAATTATACATTTTCCACTGGGTAATATTTTCAACATATTTCCTATCAACACACTTGTTTCAGGCATTCTGTATAGCATCCTTTCCGTAACATCTTCTTGAACAAGACAATCTCCTGAATTCAAAAACTGACAATAATCTCCTTTGGCAGCTTTTATTCCCTTGTTCATAGCCTGATAAATACCGTTATCAGGTTCACTTATCCAATAACTAATTTTATCTTCAAATGCTTTGATAACTTCTACACTTCCATCCGTTGAGCCCCCATCAATTAGTATATACTCAATGTCATTGGAGGTTTGTTTAATAACGCTTTCAATGGTTTTGTATAGTCCTGTGGCATTGTTGAAATTTATAGTAATAATGGATAGTTTCATTTAAAGTCAAAGCTTTTTTTTGAAAAATACAGTTCATTTTTTTGTTTATCTACTTGCCCTCTGGCAGTATAGAATACGTAAAGCATATCATTTTTTATAAACCCGGTAGGTTTATAAAAGCAGAATTGCTGAGAAACATGAACATTCAATAATGGAATACGATGTGTCTTGAAGTTTATATAATCATCTGATATGCTGAACATAATATTATCGCCCCATTCCGCCACAGATAGCATATACAACTTATTTTTATGCTCAATTAAGTCAAAATGCCAAATATCATGCTTGAGTGGTTTTGGAATAAATAAAAGCTTTCCCAAAAACTTTTTTTGTTTAAATTTATCGACGGTAAAAGTTAATGGTACACTGGTTGTCCTTATTTGTTTGAAATTTGGTGTTTCTAAAGATGTACCTTCCCAAGTGGCAATACCTATATTTTTTCTTACAGGCTTATATTGATAGTGTACAGCATAGAAAAGATATTTATTCTCTCTTTTAATTAAAATGGGGCTTTGTTCTGTATCATGGTTTGGTTCTTTATGTGAGAGAAAAACCTGTGGCTCACTAAAAGATTTTCCATCCAAAGTATAAACTCCAACGGTAGCCATCAATGCACCTATTTTATCACAAAGCGGTGTGAAGCATTCACGCCAAAAAACCCACAGTTTACCATCTTCAAAATATATATTAGGATCAGAATTATATCCTTTTGAAGGGGTTTCTCTTACTATGGCGATTGGTGTCCAATTTATTGGTTCAACCTCATCTTCTGAATAGTACAATATTGGGTTTTCTAACGCACTGCTACGCCCATAATAAGGAGACTGTACCATCCACCATTTATGCCCTAAAAAGCCTGAAGCAATATATCTAATACAAGGATGTAAGCAATCATTCCTATACTTTTCGGAATTAGGTGTCTGAATATCAACAGTTATACCTTTCGGCATTTTCTGTTTGGGATAAAAAAAGTACAGATATGAACTGATAAATAGTAGCAAAAAAATTAGTCCTATTATCAACGTTATTGACAATGAAAAGTCTAATTTCATACTAAATCAAGTGTTTTAATGCACTTTTTAACCATACTTTTTATAAAGGATTTAGAGGTAAGTTTAGGAAGAATGATATTTATCAAATAATGTTTAATCTGGATAATTGGTGTTCTAAATAATGTAGTAGAATACAACTGTACTCTCTGAGCAAGAAAACGTTTTTTATAGAAATTGTTTCCCCAAAGCAGATGAAATTGTTTTCCTTCTAATTCTATACATCTTTGTATCGTTAAAAAAAGGCAAGTATGACCAACGCTATACTTGTCAAAGTCGGGGTCACTCGAAATCGTCTGCATAAAATAATGGTCACCTATCTTATAGGTGATTAAGCCTGCTACAATAAGATTATTTATTTCTAAAACAGTTACAAATCCGTAATTGGAGACAAAATTTAATATATTCTTCTCATAGTCTTCATTTATTCCTGAAATGATATTCTTATTTGACATTCGAGAATGGTTCATTTTAATAATTTGCTTAATTACTTTGTCAGGAATTTCTTCTTTTTCATAAACTCTGAAATCATAATTTAAAAAAGCTTTTTTCAGATTATTTACCCTTCTTTTAGATTGTTGCCTCATATTAGGGCTAAGTTTCAGCAAATAGTCTGAGACAGAAATGGGTAAGGGAATAATGTAATTTTCATCGTAAGGGTTACATACTAAATTAATATTCTCATTTCTATTAAAAGGATTAAGTAAATGTTTAAGAGAAATTTTCTTGACATTCTGAAAATCTGAAAATATTAAATTAGCGAGTAAATGAAGATACTTTGTATCCAAATAAAACAACCTGTTTAGTATATATGCTTCCTTATCATGCTCGTTAATATAAAATACAATTAAATGGACTAACTTTCCTTCATCATGAATCGTTATTAAATTAAATTGTTTGCCATCAAAAAACGTTTCAAAGTATTCAAATGTAGAGAATGGGTTATTATAAATCTGTCGTATTTGAATTTTATGCTCTTCTGAAATATCATGAAAGTAATTTTTTATATTAACATTCATTAATTTAATGGTTTCAAATAATCTAAGTCTGGATTCGTACTCTTGCCAACTCTATTAAGATTTTAATTGCGAATTTCGTTATTGTAAAGTTTAACCATCATATTAAAATCTTACAGTTTTACATCAAGACACTTTCAATAATAAATTCTTTAAGTAACGTTTAATGTTTCGTTTAAGAGTAGTGTATCTGTACCTTGGTAAAATATCATATTTAAAAACATAAATATATTTAGCAACAGAACTTCTCATGATTGTAGTAGAATGAAGTTGATTGGCAACAGCCAGAAAGCGACCTTTATAAAAACCAGTACCCCAAAGCATGTGAAATTCTTTACCTTTCAGTTCTATACACTTTTGAATTGTTAAATACATACATGTATGGGCGACGTTGTATTTATCGTAATCAGGATTATTCGATATTAAATGTGCAAAGAATCTATTTTCTATATAATATGTTGCCATACCGGCTAATACTTCTCCGTTTACTTCTATTGTGGTTAGAAAGCCGAACCTTTTTACAAGAATTAATATATTTCTCGCTTCTTTATCATCTACAGCTGAAATCTTTTTTTTTTTTGCATTCTAAGTGTCTTCATATCTACAAGCTGATAAAACATCGCATCCGAAATATCACTTTTCTCATAAGTATTAAACGAAAACTGACCAATATTTCGATTGATTTTTGATATATAACTCTTTGTTTGCTTTCTCATGTGATAGCTTAATAGCAATAGATATTCAGCACACGAATTTGGTAATTGAATAATATAATCTTCATCCAATAATTTATTATATTTTGGATAATTCGATTTTCCTAATGATGGGTTTAGTAAATGATCAAACTGAATTTTTTTTATGATAGATTCCTTCATCAATAGATAGTCTGATACAAAGTTGATATACTTAGTATTTAAATCAATCATTCTATTTAAAACATATATGACATTGTCCTTGTAATCTATTTTTATGATTAATAAATGTACTAACTTATCGTCTTCAAAAATAGATAGACATTTTAATTCATCTATGTTAAAATACGTTTCATAATATTCATAAGTACAATATGGGTTTTTGTATAATTCTATAAATTTTTCTCTTAAGTATTCTGAATCTTCACCCGAAATATGTTCTACTATTGTAAGCATTGATGTATATATAATATATTAATGTTGTTATCAATTTTGAAAAATTAAAACTATGGTTACATCTCAGCTTTAAGGCTTTTGAGAAGAGATTTTATAGCTTCCTTCATCGGTAATGTTTGAATTATTGACAAAAATGCTACTTGTTTCAGCAAGATGATTTAGGAAAAAACTTTCCGTTTAATTACAAATACATTTTTACCTCCTATAATCCGACTCAATCTGTTAATAATCTTCTGCCACAACGGCCGTTTTAGGCTACAATTAGCACTATAAAAGGCATTAATAATTCGTTTGTCTTCATACAGAATATCAAGAAATTTTATATCTTCATTCTCATTTAAACCTCTATTTCTTAATGACAAATTGGGTTTACAATTTTCTCCTGTACCATCGAGACCTATATTATCAACATAAGACACTGTTGGTACAATCGAAACAGCATGGTTTTCAAAATGAGCTACTGTAAATTGAATTGACCAAATATTTAACTTTCCACTTTGTTGAGATTCTAACATTGGATACACATCATCACCCCTTCGGTTAAAAGCATCTTGTAATGGCTGGTTTTTTGAAATAACCTTAAAATTAGATACAGACCAATCTACTTGATTCCATCTATCTTCCCACGTGGCCCATCCCCATGAACCATTCCGTAAACTGGCATACACATCATAATCATAATCATCGGGGATTGGCATCTTATTCGGAGGTAAATTATATCCACTTATTGAAAATACAGACATCCTTTTTTGATAGTAGTCTAATGCTTTGTTCATATAGGTTAAAAATGCCGTGGATGTAATGAGGTCATCCTCCATAACGATTACCTTACCATGTTGTTTAATAACCTCTGAAACACCATTTTTTATTGACTCTGCAAGCCCTTTATTTTTGTCACTTTCTATTATTACGACTTTTTTACACCACTGTTGCTTTCTTATAACGCTTCTTACTTCACTAACTTGGATTATTGTTTCATGAGAAGCATTTTCTTTCAGCCCATCGCTATATATATAGAGAGTACTCTCACTGGCTAACTTGTTATTGTATAATGCATTAAGAGTTAGTTCTGTATGCTTTGGACGGTTATAAACAAAAAGAACTATTGGAGCTAATTTCAATAAAGACATCCTTCTATTTTTTTAGAGTTAGAGTCAATAACCTATCCGTTAAAACTGAATTATAAAACTTCGATTCTGATTTAAAAAACGTATAGTTATAGTTGTTAACTACATCTTGTATAAAACTATTTGGAGGGGTAAATCCTCGTTTAGTGGCATATAAAATATAATCTGGTACGACTCCACTGAGTATTTCTTTTAAAAAAATCTTAGGATGATTTTTTTTATATTTTATTTCTAAAGGTAATGAAGAGACAAAATCAACCAGTTTATAATCAAGGAATGGAGAACGAATCTCAATTGAGTTTCCCATGCCTTCTCGGTCAGATAAATAGAGATAGGCCATCGTCATTGTATATGAAAATAAGAACTCATACACAGAATCTATCTCTTTCCCATTTTCGCAAAGATCAAAAGAGAAGTTAGCTTGTATGTCTTTGAGCATAAAACTTTCCTCCCCAAAATCAAAACTACCCGAATTTACAAATTGTCTAAAATCATCATACATCCAACTTCCTATGGAACTTTCTGCAATTTTATAAGGATAACCTGCGTACAAAATATGTTTCCAATTTTTCAAAAGAAAATCAAGAAACATTTTCTTTTTATTAATACCTTTCCAAGGAAATAGGTTCTGATGTTGTTTGTGCAAAGACATTGATTCTGCCAAATTATTCCAGTATCCATAACCATAGAATAATTCATCTCCTCCCATACCACCAAGTAATACTTTAAAACCTAAACTTTTAACCTTTTTATACAATGCCCATTGTGCCAATGCAGCACTATCTGTAATAGGCTCATCAATGTACTGTGTAAACTCTTCAAAACATTCATTAAAATCAGTTTCGTCGAGTTCAACTTCATGATAAATGAATCCTTTTTCTTTGGCAAAACGCTTTGCAACATCTCTTTCATCTACGCTGTGTTTGCCTTTATAACCAGCAGTTATAGTATGTACTTCTCTTCCTGTATCTTTAGCTAAGGCTGCAATTGCACTTGAATCTACCCCCCCACTTAGCATTACTGCTACTGGCACGTCACTCCTTAAACATAAATCTACTGATTCTCTCATTAGTCGAAGAGTCTCAGATTTAGCTTCTTGCACACTACCTACAAACCTACTGGCTAAATTCCTTTTCCAGTAAGTAAATTTTTGTAGGCCCGAATCATCAACTAAGATATATTGGCCGGGTTCAATTCGCTTAATTTGCTCAATATATGTATCTTTTTTACTGGTTGGTGCAGTGTATCTGATGGGAGCTAACAGTTGCTCTAAATTAATTTGTGGCTTCGCTATATAATATTTCAGTATTGCCTTCAATTCAGTACTTACCACTACTCCACTCGGAATTTCGGCAAAATATAAGCTTTTCTCTCCAACACGATCTCTTGCCGCAAAAAGTTGGTTTTCATGAGTATCCCATAAACAAAACGCAAACATACCACGTAAATGCTCTAAGCACTTTACTCCATATTCTTCATAGAGATGCAAAATAGTTTCAGAATCACTTTCTGAATTGAATACGTGTCCTTTATCTTGTAAATCTCTCTTTAACTCGATATAATTGTATATTTCTCCGTTACAAATTAATACCAATGATTTATCTTCATTGAACAATGGTTGTTTACCTTTCTCTATTCCAATGATTGATAGCCTAACTTGTGCCATGCCGCATTTTTCATCATACCAAATACCTCGATCATCCGGACCTCGATAATGCATTTCTTCATTCATTAGGATGAGCCTCTCCTGGTCTGCTTTGGAGATTTCTGTATATCTAAAAACAGCTGATATTCCACACATAAATAGTAAATATTTGTATTTTAAATTCAAATATTTGATTGGTAAATCAAATTATGAATGACTTGGTAGATGGCTTGTGTGTTCTGAGAAGAAGAGAAATTTTCTTTCGCATAATTGAAGGCTATTTCACCCATTCTATCTAACTCTGAGGGCTTGTCTAAATAATAAGCAAGATTTTGAGCTAATTCTTCAGCGTCGTTTAATTTGTATAAAAAACCATTTACTCCACTTTTAATAATTTCTTCATTAGCCCCAGATTTACTGGCTATAACGGGCATTTTATGAAGCATATATTCAATACTGACTCTTCCAAATGCTTCATCACGAGATGGCATTATGCCTAAATTCATTCCAACGAGTAATTTGTTTACATTTTTCTGATGACCATAAAGGATAACATTACTTTTTAATCCCTGTTGGTTTATGTATAGCTCAAGTTCTTCTAAGTAAAGTTTCTTAGCTGTCCCAATCAGATGTAAGCGAACGTTTGATTTTCCTTTTTCTTTTAATATTTTAATTGCTTCTAAAATATTAAATTGATTTTTTTGCTCACATAATAATCCTACACAACATATATTGATATTTTCATCAAACATATTATTGATTCGCTTATACTCTAAATCAATGCTTATTCCATTATATATTCTCTTGACTTTTTCATCGGGTAATAAATCATTGAATGCTTTATTAATAAAATCTGAAATAACAATGTACTGGTTTGCCGCTACTTTTAAAATTTTTTTGGAAAGCTTTAGTCCTAATGAAAACCTTAAATTAATTTGCTCCATTGCTTCTCTAATGTGCCAAATATGAGGGCATTGTAGTTTTTTACTCAAAAAATAACCTACATTTATGGTAATTGAATTGCTGTAAACCAAGTCTATTCCATCATTTTTTACAAGTCTTGCCAATCTTGGAACTCGCATTAAATTAATAATTTGTTTCCTAAAATTTAGAAGCATTTGAAAAATTCCAGTATCTGCGTTAACCCACCAATAAAAATGGGAAATATAATACTTTATATCATTGTCTTCTAAAAAATCACATATTGGCCCATGGCTTGGCACTAATACTACCGGAGAAATATTATAGTCGTTTTTTAGCTCTAAAATAAGTTTACATAGAGATTGATTAGCTCCATACATACCGTTATAATGAGTAATAAAAAGTATTTTAATATTATTCATTGATATAATAAAGTTTAACGGAACTTTTCACTTTACTTTCAAAAGGTATTAAAATCTGATTTTTTACACCTTTAATTATTTCAGCACTCAAAAGTGACTATCTTTTTTTAGAAAAATACAATGCAAAACGATAGAGAAATAGAACAGGTATGTACAATATTTTTTTTGATTTCAACCAGTATAGTGGAGCTAAACTCTTTTGTTCATTCGACCAATATTCATAATCTGGGATAAACTTTTGCAATATAGGTTGAGAGCAAACATCGAATATTTCTTTCTTATAAGCTTCGGAGTTATTTTCAGTAGAAGAAATTCCTTCCAGATTATATTCACATACGATCTCGTTTATTTTTTCTGTACTGCAATTGTTTAATATAATTGTACGTATCCAAAATTCCCAATCAGAATTATATCGAAAATCTTCACGATAAAGCCCAAACCTTAAGAACATTTCCTTTTTTATAAAAGTAGATTGATGATTGATACTACCTTTAAAATAAGTTTGAAAAGTATGAATTTCAGGCGGGTTAGTTATATGAATAACCTCTCCTTTCCGTGATATAGCACATCGTCCACATAAAAAATCAGCTTTGTGTTCATTCATGAATATCTTTTCAAGAACAGTACTATCATATAGAAAATCTCCTGAATTTAAAAACAACAAATACTTCCCATTAGCCAGAGCAATACCTTTATTCATTGCGTGATAAACGCCATTATCTTTTTCACTTACCCAATAATTAATTTTATTTTTATTTTCAATAATCACTTCAACACTTTCATCCGATGAGCCTCCATCAATTATTATATATTCAAAATCATTAAAAGTTTGAGAAATAACACTCTCAATTGTTTTACGCAAGCCAATCTTATTATTAAAATTAATGGTTATTATTGAAAGCTTATTTTTCATATTTTTTAATAAAAGACTCAATATCAAAGAACATTTTTTCTACTTCTATAAGCTCTTCATTAGGGAAGTTCCACCATTTAATTTTAAGTAATGCCTCAATTTGATCTTGAGAAAATCTGTATTTAATGACTTTTATTGGACAACCAACTGCAATTGCATAAGGTGGTATATCTTTAGAAACAACTGCTCCTGCACCAATTACAGCACCATGCCCAATAGTCACTCCATCTAAAACTGTAACATTTGCACCAATAAAGACATCATTTCCGATATTTATTCTTTTACGTTCTTCTATTTTATCAGTTACTGAAAACGTAAAACCATTTTGTTTTTTTGTTGAATAGAACATCGGGGCTGTACTCAATCCATCTATTGGATGTATTCCCCATCCACAAAAAAAATTAGGCCCAATTGAACAAAACTTGCCAATACTAGCGTCTGAAATAAACGAATTTATATCTATGTAAGTAAACTTTCCAACGCAGATGTTATGTAACTGGTAAGGAGAGTTTATTTTTGACTTTTCTGAAACAACTGATGATGATGACGAATAATCAGTTAAATTATTCCAGTTTATTTGTCTTTTCAGGATAGATAACTCAGGAATAAAGAATTTCAGAAGAGTAAAAAAGAATATTCTAATTTTTTTTATTATTCTAATTTTCATCATTACGAATTAAAATTATAGAATCTCTTTAAAAAACTAAATAAATGTGGCAACCGTTTTTTGTAGGTATAATTTTCTATAGTCTTTTGTTGACCTGCTTTTGCTATTTTTTCCCTTAGTGTCTCGTTCCTCAATAAAAATTTTACTTTATCGTATGCTTCTTCATAAGAGGTATAAGTAACAATCTCTTTATCTGGTATAAAAATTTCTGAAATATTTGTTTTCCAATCCGTTAACATACACGAGCCAACCCCTGTTATTTCATACAATCGTACATTGGCTGCAAAATTGATATGGTCTCCGTGCATATTAATGCTAATTTTAGAATCATGTAAAAATTGATACATTTCCAAACCAAATACAGGACCAGTATTTGCTTTAGAAATACGCCATAATCCCAAATAGTTCGATAAATCTTTTCTCTTTATCAGTCGCTTTAATTGTCCTTTTGATGTTAAACTATAATCTCTTTCTGTTCCAAATTCTGACCTAACCTCTATGTCTATACGTTTTGTCAAATACTTTAATAATTCGTATCTATAATCATGCATTTTGGCATAAATTGAACCTGAAAAACCTACGTTATATTGTTGTGTACTTTTAAGGGTAATTCGGTCGAGTATTGATTCATCGAAACAAAAATTCAATGTGTAGGTTTCTTTATTATTTTTTTTATAATAATCACTTATATAATCTGAGCAAGTAACTATTAAATCATAACCTTTGTATAAGTCAACATTCATTCTATTCATTCCATCGTAACCAACGATAACCATTTCATGATTGACTACACTCTTAATCTGTAAGATAATCTCTTGAGTAAATAATTCAGGGGGGTATAATACACAAATATTGGGTTTGAACGATTTTATTTGCTCTATTACTATTTCAATTTGCCAATTTATATATATTTTTTTATTCACATCCCAAGATTTTTGTAACCATTCACAATTATGAACCGTTTCAAAAATATCTACATCACTATTATTAATATTAGTTGACCATGAAAAAATCCATGGGAATCCATCTCTAATTAAAGCATACTGAAGCTCAAAAAAAGTCATATTTTTAAGTTCAATATTAGTATGATAAAATTTATCTAAATAGTTATCATAGGCAGGAAATGCCTTGTATATCTTTAAATTTTTCAACCTTACATAAATTAAAATGAAATCAACTATATATTCGAGAGCAATATATGATTCTCTCAGAACAGTATTGATAAAGCTCTAAATACTAAGACATTAAGTTGATTAATTATTATTTTTTGATGAGATAATAAAATAACTGGATAGTATAAGGGGAATACTATATTTTATGAAATTATCTTAAATGAATGATCAGTAAAAAATATACTACTATTATCAATTACACCACTACCAAAAAAATCTCCTTCTTCAACATCAAATACAAAAACATGTTCTATCCAATCTAAAATATTAATACGATCTGAGATAAAAGCTCTTATTGTATATCTACCGGGGTTTAGTGGTAATCTTTTTATGATATATTGGATTGTTGTGGTATTATTTGTAATTCTTATCCTTTGACCTAAAAAATCATTACTCAATTGAAGAATTTTATCACCACTTAAATTACATATATTAAGAGAGATTCCTACATCTGAAATATTTACATTTTTTAGCATACGAGTTAAGACAACCTCTATAACAAATTCTTCCCCACAGCTTATGGATGTAGTATCTTGTCCAGACTTACCCTTAAGAGTACATTTAGTAATCCTTACGCTACCATTTCCTGTTCTATCACTTCTACTTCCCAAGTCTAATTTAACTTTTTCTTCATTGTCCAATTCATAAGCATTGATTACCTTCGATATATCACCAGACATAGAAACACATCCATTTTTCAATAAGAGGCCAGTAGTACATAATTTTTTAATACTCATCATATTATGACTTACAAATAAAACTGTTCTACCATCTTTTTGACTAACATCCTGCATTTTCCCTATTGCTTTTTTCTGAAATTCGGCATCTCCTACGGCCAGTACTTCATCCACCACCAATATTTCAGGTTCAAGGTGAGCTGCTACGGCAAAGCCTAAACGAACAGTCATGCCGCTTGAATAGCGTTTTACAGGAGTATCTATATAACGTTCACAACCAGAAAAATCAATAATTTCATCAAGTTTTGAGCGAATTTCATTTTTTGTCATTCCTAAAATTGCTCCATTTAAGAAAATATTTTCTCTTCCCGAAAGTTCAGGGTGAAAACCTGTTCCTACTTCTAAAAGACTCCCAATTCTTCCATTATAGCTTATACTACCAGTAGTAGGGCCAGTCACCTTAGAAAGAATTTTTAGTAAAGTAGATTTTCCAGCCCCGTTTTTCCCGATTACACCTAATACCTCTCCGGGCATTACTTCAAAATTGATGTCTTTTAATGCCCAAGCAAAGTCACTCTTTGATTTGGTACTTCTATCATTAGTTTCACCAATCTTTAAAAAGGGGTCTTCTTTTCCTTGTATCGAATGCCACCAGCGTTTAAAATCGTTTCTTATTGTTCCTGTTCCAATTGCCCCAAGTCTATATTGTTTGGATAGGTTTTCTACTTTTATTATTGGTTTCATAATTTTCTATACAACATCCATAAAATTTTTCTCTGTATAATTAAATACAAGCAACCCCACAACAAAAGAAACAGCCATGAATACAGCGGAATACCCTAACAACTCCCAAGAAAAAGTACCTGTTCCAAAAAAACCATATTTAAGTGTCTCAAGTACCCCTGTCATTGGATTGACTAACATAAATATGCGATATTTAGAAGGTATTGCTGAAAGTGGCAAAATAACTGGCGTAGCATACATTAATAATTGTACTCCAAACTCAACAAGATACTGTAAATCACGATACTTTGTGGTCAGAGCGGATATCAGCATACCTAAACCTAAACCCAATAAGCCCATTATTATAATCAAAAATGGAAGGAGTAAAAGAGTAATATTTGGTTTGAGCGGATATCCAATAAATAGAAAATAAGCATAAATTATAAGAAAGAGTATAAATCCAATACCAAATTGAATCAAGTTACTGATTATTATAGAGATTGGAGTTATAGCTCTTGGGAAATATACTTTCCCGAATAAGCTCGCATTAACCGTAAATGTGTTGGAAGTGGTTCTTAGGCAATTTGAGAAATAATTCCAACCAGTTACTCCTAATAAATAAAATAAAACAGGTGGCATTCCTCCTGTTGATAATTTTGCCATTCCTCCAAATACAATAGCAAGCACTATTGTTTGAAATATTGGCTGTATAAAAAACCAAAGAGGACCTAATATTGTCTGTTTGTATTTTGCAACAAAATCTCTTTGCACAAAAAGTATTAAAAGGTCTCTATATTGCCAAATTTCATTCAGTCTTAATCTGAATAATGTATCTTTTGGCTTTATTGAGTTTTCATATTCTAAATTCTGATTAGTCATTTTTTATGCTTTAGTTGATAAACTTCCTTCAAGGTGTAACTAACTTTAAATTAGCATTCCAGTACCATTCAATAGTTTTTTGCAGACCTTCTTTTACGTCGTATTGAGGTACATAACCCAGTAGTTTTTTTGCTTTTTCGACCGATGCAAAAGAATGAGGTATATCACCTAAGCGTGGTACTGTGTAACGAATATCAATATCTGTGATTAATGGGTCGTATTCAGATAGAAAGTTTTTAATATGAGCTACTAAGTGATTTAAAGTAATTTTTCCACCATAAGCAATATTATATATTGTATTAAGTGCTTCTTTATTTTCTGTTGAGAGTGCTAAAATATTAGCTTGAATAACATTGTCAATATATGTGAAATCACGAGAAAATTCTCCATTTCCATTGATAATAGGAGATTCATGATTAATAAGTTGTAATACAAACTTGGGAATAACAGCTGCATAAGGGCCATTGGGGTCTTGCTTACGTCCGAAAACATTAAAATAACGCAACCCAATTGTATCTAACCCATAAGATTTTTGAAAAACATCCGCATATAATTCGTTTACATATTTTGTCACAGCATAGGGAGATAATGGTTTGCCAATCACCTCTTCTATTTTAGGCATATTAGGTGAATCTCCATAAGTTGATGAACTGCATGCGTAAACAAAACGCTTAACCTTTGCCTCTTTGGCAGCTACCAACATATTTAAAAATCCTGAAACATTTACAGCGTTAGTTGTTAAAGGATCAGCCATAGATCTCGGCACAGACCCCAATGCAGCTTGATGTAAAACATATTCAACCCCGTCAACCGCTTTTTTACAATCAGCAAAGTTTCTTATATCACCTTCAATTAATTCAAAGTTAGGTTTTGAGATGAGCTGTTCAATATTTTTATGCTTTCCAGTGGCAAAATTATCTAAACATACAACCTTGTTGTTTAAGTTTAAAAGAGCCTCGCATAAATTTGACCCTATAAATCCTGCTCCTCCTGTTACTAAAACTTTACTATTCTGAATCATTTTGTTGATTACTTAAGTAATATGTCAATTTATATATTCCAAGTTGATATTTTTAAACGAAAACTTTCTTTAAGTCTCTGTTAATAAAAGGGTGTGTTTCATCTTTTGTAGCTTGAGATATTACAGTATTTCTAATTTGATACACAATGTCAATTGAAGGGTAAGCATCTTTTAACCCAAATCCCTTTCCTAATAAGATTTTTTCATAAGTCTCAGTGTGTAGATCCGTAAAGCCATCACTAAATTCAATCTGTTCACCCTCCATAACCATTGAGCGAAAAGTTCTCTTGTTTGTGAGTTTTACCTCGTCTGGTAATGTCTCATACTGAGTACTCAAAAACCATCGTACACGAGCCTTTTCAAGTTCCAAATAGCCTGCGGCTTTTTTATCTTGATGTAAATGCACAATATTATTTTTAGGTTTTCCAAATATCCAAGTCAGCATATCAAAAAAGTGTACCCCTATATTGGTTGCTATTCCCCCAGACTTACTTATATCTCCTTTCCAACTTGAGTTATACCAATTACCACGAGATGTAATGTATGTTAAATCAATATCATAAATTTTCCCAGAAATATCAGAATCAATTCGCTTTTTAAGTTCAATGATACTCGGGTGAAGCCGTAGTTGAAGTATATTATAAACATTCTTACCTGATTCCTCTTCTATTTGGGATAATGAATCAATATTCCAAGGATTTAAAACGAGAGGTTTTTCACAAATAACATTAGCCCCACTTCTTAAACCAAATCTAATATGTGAATCGTGAAGATAATTGGGACTACAAATACTAACATAATCCACTCCTCGATATTCTCGTCTTAATTTATCTATATGGCGATCAAAACGTTCAAACTCAGTAAAGTAATGTGCTTCTGGAAAATACGAATCAAGTATTCCTACCGAATCAAACTTATCAAAGGCAGCAACTAATTGATTTCCAGTGTCTTTTATTGCTTTTAAATGACGGGGGGCAATAAACCCTGCTGCTCCAATTAATGCAAAAGTTTTCATATTGTGCAAATGTTTAATGTGTTGAATATACTATCAGGAATTCTTTTTTAAACCACAGTAACTTTCCCATCGGATAGCTTATATACTTGACCACTTTCAATGCAATTTGCCATTCCTTCCTCATTAAACTTGAGACGTTGCCCGTATTCGCTTACCCACCCAATTTGCTTCGCTGGGTTTCCAACAACTAATGCAAATGGAGCTACATATTTAGTTACAACAGCACCTGCTCCAATAAAAGCATATTCGCCTATGTCATTTCCACACACTATTGTTGCATTTGCTCCTATACTTGCCCCCTTTCCTACATGAGTTTTCATATACTGGTCTTTTCGGTTAATGGCACTTCGAGGATTTATTACATTGGTAAATACCATTGATGGTCCTAAAAAAACATCATCAGCACAGGTTACGCCAGTGTATATCGACACATTATTTTGCACCTTGACATTATTTCCAAGCACTACCTGAGGAGATATGACTACATTCTGTCCAATATTACATGATTTGCCAATTGTACAGTTATTCATTATATGACTAAAATGCCAAATTTTTGTATGCTCTCCGATGACACATGGTGAATCAATAACTGCAGTAGGATGAATAAATATATTGTCCATTTTTAATTAAAATAAGCTCTGATTGTTTTAGTAATATATTGTAATTCCGCCTCGGTTAATTCAGTGTGCATTGGTAATGAAATTACTCGTTGACATAAATCTTCTGTAACCGATAAATCGCCTACTGTTCTGCCTATATCATAAAATGCTTTTTGACGATTTAAAGGTATTGGATAATAAACCATACTTGGAATTCCTTTACGACTCAAATATTCTTTAAAATCATCTCTTGATTTAGCTGGAACTTTCAATGTGTATTGATGAAAAGCATGGGTTGATTTTTTTGTTCGAAATGGAATTTCAATGGCATCAATGCCCTTTAATTCTCTATCATAGTAATTGGCGGCTTCCTGACGATTATATATATACGTGTTTAGATGCGAAAGCTTTTCATTTAGAATTGTAGCTTGAATCGTATCTAATCTTGAATTGATACCAATAACATCATGGATATATTTTTTTTCTTGTCCATGATTAGCAATCATTCTTGCTTTACGGGCTAAATCTGAATTATTGGTATAAATCGCTCCACCATCTCCATAACAACCTAAGTTTTTTGATGGGAAAAAAGAAGTAGTTCCAAAATCTCCCATCGCCCCAGCACTTACTGCTTTGCCATTATCAAAAATATATTTTGCTCCGATTGCTTGTGCTGTATCTTCAACGATGGCAATTTCGTTGGCATAACAGTGTGATACAATTCCCTCCATTTCGGCACACTGTCCAAAAAGATGAACAGGTACTACTAATTTTGTTTTTTCAGTAATTGCTTCTAAAACTAACTCACTATTAATATTAAAAGTAAATGGGTCAACATCAATCATAACTGGCGTTAAACCTAAAAGTCCAATAACCTCAGCTGTAGCTACATAGGTAAATGCAGGAATAATAACTTCATCTCCCGGTTTTAACCCTAAAGCCATTATACTTATTTGTAAAGCATCAGTCCCATTTCCACAAGAAACTACATGTTTGACATCTAAATACTTAGCCAAAGAGCTTTCAAAATGCCCTACTTGTGGTCCTTTTATAAAATTAGTATTATCTATACAATTTTGAATTGCGGAGTCAATAGCTGGTTTGATTTTAAAATATTGCTTTTTTAAATCAACCATTTGAATTTTTTCGGAGAATTGGTCTTCCATTTTAACTAATCTTACAGTTATTATTTTATTTGCTTCGTACTCTATTTATAAAAATATTTTTGATGATTTTAATAAAGTATTCTAAATCCGTTCGAAAAGGATTATTTTGGTAGGCTTTTAAATAAGTTAACTCCGACTGAATAATCTCTTCAAAGGTTTTGGGCATATCTGCATAAAATGGGGGAAGTAGCCCAGGTTTTGTTTTAACTCTTAATGATTTTAATGATGCTGGATAAAGATTAAAATAATGTTGGCTTATTGGCCTAACACCAATTAATTTTATATCCCCTTTAATAAGATTAATTATCATTGGAAGCTCATCAATCCAATATTTACGAATAAATTTTCCCCCTGTACTTACCCTAAAATCATCCTTGAACTTCCCACCAATATCTAATCCGTGATTCAGATAGATATATTCTTGTACATATTCTGCATAAGGGTGCATTGAACGAAGTTTATACACTGTAATTTGCTCTTCATTTTTCCCCATCCTCAACATTTTGAACAATATACCCTCACTTGGTTGAGCTTTTATTAAACTTGGATTATACGCTGGATTGACTTTAGCAACAATGATAGTTTCTTCATTATTATCATGCAATGATATAATATTAAATCCCTGATAAATCAACCTTCCCATTATTTCAGACTTTGACATATCTATCGGTAAATTTAATAATCTACTAATCTTCCGAAACCCTTTTATCTTGGGAATTACTCTTCGAATAAAGAAATGTAACGGGTAGTAAATTTTAACTAAACCATGAGGTAATATGGTTTGGAGCTTAGATTTAACATTTTCGGCTGTTACAATTTTAAATGCAATAAAATAATTATTATTAAGCCTTTGATGTACATTCCTAAAGATTTCATTCGGATTATGTCTCTTCAAAAGGTTATTACCTATGTAAATATTTTTAGCATCAATATAACACTTATTATTAGCGATTTCTTCAACCTGAATTGTTCTCCAATCAAGGGGAGATGCAAACTGGTAAAGAAAATGTGGGATACTATTCTCGTAGAAAGTGTTTTCAACTAATGAGCAATTAGTGTTATCAAAATCGAAGGAGTCCAAAATATTGACTGTAAAAGGAGATCAAAGAACTAACTTATTTAACTGTATTGCTAAATGTTTTAATAGGTTATTTATAACCTCATGTCAACCAGTTCTCTATTAAAAATTGATTTTAAATCAAATATTACAGACTGATTGTCTTTCTTTAAATCATTCAGATTTAATTCTAAAAATTGCTCATGAGCAACAGCAACTATTATCCCATCATATCCATCTACATTTAGAGTTGAAGTAAGTGTAACACCATATTCTTGTTTCACATCATTAGGTGTTGCCCATGGGTCGTAAACATCTACTTCCAAACCAAAATCTTTTAGTTCATGATAAATATCCACGACTTTTGTATTTCTGATATCAGGACAATTTTCTTTAAAGGTTATACCTAATATCAACACTTTACAAAACTGCAACTTTAAACCATTTGTAATGAGCTTTTTAAGGATTTTCTTTGCTACAAATCCTCCCATTGCATCATTTACTAAACGTCCTGAGGAAATAACTTGGGGTGTGTAACCTAAGCTTTGAGCTTTGTAAACTAAATAATATGGATCTACACCGATACAATGACCACCTACTAAACCAGGCTTAAAATTCAAAAAATTCCATTTTGTTCCTGCAGCTTCAAGTACATCAGATGTATCTAAGCCCATTCTGTCAAACATCAATGCTAACTCATTAACAAAGGAAATATTAATATCTCTTTGTGCATTTTCGATTGCTTTTGCAGCCTCAGCCACTTTAATAGAGGGTGCTCTGTAAGTACCTCCAGTGATAATTGAACTATATAACGTATTTACAAATTCTGCTATTTCAGGAGTTGAGCCAGAAGTTATTTTACAAATTTTTGTTAAAGTACGTTCTTTATCTCCTGGGTTGATACGCTCAGGGGAATATCCACAGAAAAAATCGGTATTAAATTTCAACTTACTAACTTTCTCCAAAACAGGGACACAATCCTCTTCTGTACAGCCCGGATATACAGTAGATTCATAAATTACAATATCACCTACCTTCAGTAGCTCTCCAACTAATGTTGATGCTTTTACCAAATAACTTAAATCGGGTTTATTGAACTCATCAATCGGCGTTGGTACCGTAACAATAAATACATTACAGTTCTTTAAATCCTCAGAGGATGAGGTAAATAATAATTTAGTTGATAATAGAATATCTTCTGCTCTGGTTTCCAAAGTTATATCAAATCCATTTCTCAACTGTAGAATACGCTCTTGATTTATATCAAAGCCAACAGTGGGATATTTACTGCCAAATTCTACTGCAAGAGGAAGACCAACATAACCTAACCCAATTACACCTATTTTTAAATTTTGTAAAACATTTAATTCACACATATTTCTATTTCTTTTTATACTTTTTGGAAAAAAAATAATTCAACCATTTATACTTATTCTTATCTTTATTAAAGCCATAGCCGTAACCATAGCCATAGCCATAACCATAGCCGTAGCCGTAACCTGATGACTTTTTATAATTTACGGCATTGAAAATCAAGTTGAGCGATTTGAATACCTTTTGTTTATTCAAATCTGAAATAAATGGCATTACAGACTTATGGGTAAACTCATGTCTTATTACGAAAAAACTAACGTCAGCAACAGTTGCTAAAAGACTTGCATCCGTCACTAAGCCTAAGGGGGCAGTATCAATTAATATATAGTCATAAGTTGCTCTAAGTACTTCAAATAATTCAGCAATTTTACCATTAGAAATCAATTCGGATGGATTGGGAGGAATTGGACCACAAGGTATTATATAAAGATTTTCAAATTTAGTCTCTCTTATAATTTCATTTACGTCAGCTTTTCCAATAAGAAAAGTAGAAATACCATTCGTATCGTTAGAATTTAAATCAATATCACGAAGTAAGTGACTTATATCCTTGGGTTTGCGTAAGTCTAATTGAACTACAATAACTTTTTTATTTAATAAGGCTAATGATAAAGCAATATTTAATGTTACAAAACTTTTACCTTCTCCACTTGAGAATGATGTAAAAAGAAAAGTACTCGCAATGTTACTATTAGGATTAGGTACTAAATATTGTAAATTAGAACGAATCATTCTAATTTGCTCTCCAATAAAGCTACGGTTATTGATATTAATAATTCCATCTATAATTCCATTTTTACTTTCATCATTAGAGAAGCTAATTTCGCCAAATACTTTTATTCCTGATTTGCGTTCAACTTCTTTTTTGGATTGAACAGTAATGGTTAATAGCTCTTTTAGAGTTATAAAGGCAAATGGGATAATTAAACCAATTAACAGTGCCAGTTGATATATATTTTTCTTATTAGGTGCTATTGGGCCACCAGTTGAATATGGTACGTCAATTACTCGACTATCTGTAACCGTAGAGGCATACGACAAAGCTGTTTCCTCTCTTTTCTGTAATAATAATAGATATAAATTCTCTTTGATTCCAGCTTGTCTTTTAATACCAACAAATTCTCTTTCTTTGCGTGGAATAGCAGAGATAGATCCTTCAAGACGAGTATTTAAAGCAAGTAAATTAGCTCGGTTTATAGCAATATTTCGCTTTTGATTATTTAAATTTTCTCGAATTGCCTGCCTTATATTACGCATTTGATTGTTGAGGGTAATTAAAGCCTGATTTTCGGGTTGTACACTACGAGCTAACTTTGATCTTTCTGATTCTAATTGAGCATATTGTGCAATATATCCACTTAAAACCTGATCATTTAGCATTAGTGTTGCAGGGACAACATCATTGGCATCACTATTATTCAAATAGTGATCTACCTCAGTTAATATTTTTGCTTGTATATCTAATTCATTTAGTTTAGCATCATTTTCTCCTACTTTCCCCAAAAATATACTTGCCTCAGAACTTAAATCAGAAACTCCCTGTGCACGGCGGTATTGTTCAACATCCTGTTCAACATCGCCCAATTCATTAGTTACTAATTTTAGGCGTTCTTCAATAAATCTTAATGTATTAGCTGATTCCCTATTTTTATCCTCTAATGAAGTAAATTCATATTCTCCTAATATTTTGTTTAAAATTGCTTTGCCTTTATCTTTTAATGCTATGTCTATACTTAATGAAATAAATGAGGCCTTATTATTCAGCGGTGATACTTGAATATCATTCAATAAACTTGAAATTAAATCCTCTCTTGAATGAAGTACTATTTTAATAGGTATTTTAAAGGGTTTTATCTCACTATTCCTAAATACCCTAAATTTTCCGTATGGGCTATTTAATAACTGACTGTAGCCAAATACACCTATTTCTTCATGTTCTGTATTCAACAAGATATATTGGCTTTCGGAAAGATATTTGATGTAAAATGGATTACTATAAGCAAAATCATTTAAATCTTTCATATTTACTTTAACAGGGCTATCATGAAAAAGCTCTACATCTCGGAATTTTTTCTCTTGCCAATAACTAACTGTTAAGTCTAATGCATCTATAACTCTACCTATCAACAACCTTGATTTGAAAATTTCTATTTCATTATCAATCTGCTTAGTTCCTACTGCTGCCAATTCTTCTACTATATCACTTCCATTATTCTTAGCTTTATCATCTTTAATTAACAAAGTAGCAGTTACCCTATAAATGGGCGTATATTGTTTCAAATAAATATAAGCTCCAATATAACCAAGAGACATTGTTAAAAGAAACCAATACCAATTTCGTAGGTACTTAAATAAGAATCCAATAAAATCAAAATCATCTTCTTCTTTAAAAATAGTATTTTCACTCATAAAATATAATTTTGATACTTATTTTTTATAATGTATTTATAACGATATAAACTATTATTTCAAAAGATTGACTAAGAGGGTTAGAAGCGTAGCAACACTTACAAATAGAGGTAAACGTTGGAATGCTAATGGAGCTGGTGGTACTTGCTTAAATGGTCTTTCAGGTACGAATTTACTATCTGTTGGTTCAACGTAAATAATATCGTTATTCTTTAAATAAAAGTAGGGTGATAAAAAAACAGACCTATCTCTTAGATTTACAATATTGATTTCTCTTTTATTATCTACATTTCTAATTATTACAATACTGTCTCTTTTAGCAAACATTGATAAGTCTCCTGCTAAAGCAATGGCATCCAAAATTGTGGTTTTATCATCAAGCAAATTAAAAGTACCTACTGAGCCGACTTCTCCTAATACTGAAAATTTATGGTTCATAAACCGAATATTGACCACGGGAGACTTTATTATTTTAACCAATTGAGTGGCTATAATTTCCTCTGCTTTTTTAAGGCTTACTCCTCCAAGAGCTAATTTTCCGATAATTGGTATATTTACAAAACCTAAAGAATCTACAACATAACCTAAAGGTTGTGCTCCACCCCCAATTTTACCAGAAAAACTGGAAATAGGAAGTGTATTAATATTAGTTAGGTTTATCGCTTCGTTTGATTCAACATTTAGACTACTAACCATAATCCCTAAAATATCATCTTTTTGAATTAGAGATACTTTAGGTTCTTTAATATCAAGATATACAGGGAAAGTATCATCTTTTGACTTAAAATAGGAAAATTTACCAGGAGGAACTCTTTGAGCTGGTTTACATGATACCATCAGAAATATGGTTACTAAAAAGATAGAACTGACAATTATTCGAGATTTCATTGTACTGGTACGAAATTTATAATTCATTTCTTTTGAGTTTCAATCGGGATTATTACCTAATGATAAATACTATATTAAACAGAAGACTGTTTCTGAATCTTACTCTTTGTTAAATCGATTGAAATATACATATCCAAAGAATCTATTTTAACCATGATTTTTTTTCCCTGATAACTCAGTACTATCGCTTCTTTGCCTTCAAATACTCCTGAGTTTATAAGAATAGATTCATTGATTTTAAATGTCTCTACTTTTATTAAATTATGATTAAAGCTATTTAGTAATTCTCGAATAGTATCAATCTCCTTTTGTTGGACTACAGCAGGCTTATTTAACCAAAATAAATACCGTACAACTCCCGGGATAGTAAATACTTTAGCTCTATCTTTTTCATCCAGATTCACAAAACAAAAAGATTTAAAAAGAGGTACTTCCACTACTTTTATCCTATCTGACCATTTACGTTCAGTACGAATAGTTGGACAATAGACATCAATATTAATTGCAGAAAGTCGTTCTGCTACTTTCTTTTCATTATTTGACTTTGTATATAAAACAAACCAAGGCATATTAAGATGGTGTAAGTATTATACTATTTTGGTTATGGCTTCGCCTTTTCAGTCCCATATTTGAAACATTCCCAAAACCTTGTTAAATTATTTTTACGTTCAAACTATGAAAAATTAAGGCTACTCTGTCTATATTCTTTGGCAGTTTTTATCTTAAAAATGTCATATAGTATCTTTGAACTTTTACAAAGTACTCTATTTATGTAAATACGTTAAAATTTACTCGGTAAAATACATTTGATTATCGACCAATGACCATATTGCATAATTATTAGTGCGGAATAAGCTCCATAGTCAAAAAAAATGTTTAAAGCTTTCGTCATATCAAACATTTTAGAATACTCAACAATAAGGATTCATAAATTTGAACTAAACAAAAAAAGCTACCTTGTAGTAAGGTAGCTTCAATTATGACACTTATTATTGACAAGTAATTGGCTTGATTATAGCAAAACTTAAATTCATAAACTACGCTTTACCATCAATATAAAACCTAAATTACTATTCAGTAAACCTGAATTATCATAGCCAATATTTGTGCTAACAAAGTATTTTTTAACTGGTACAACAATTTGTTGTTGAATTGATAGCTGTTTTACAGCTATTGGAGTATAAGTGTAGTTTCCTAAATTATCACTCAACGAAATACGTGTTCTCAATCCTATTGTCTTAATTTTTGATTCAATACCGATTGTAAGTGCCCTTACTCTATTATTGAGTATATAGTTTGGGCTAATTTTAGATATATTATTATTAAATAAATTCAAAAGGTATGCAGAATCTTTAATAGGCATCAAAAATGGAGAACCTATTATATTTCCCTTATATGCCCATCCATCTTTGTACGTAACGTTATTAAAATAATCATTTTGTCTTTTATGTTCAACGATTGTAGTTAGCTTGTAAGCTGACGAAATACCCTGATTAGTTGTATTTAAGTATTCAAAATTAACCTTAATGATTCCGTTTATTACTTGTTTTCTATTAATAGAAACTCCATAAACGCCATCTGATATTTTATACAATGTTGATATATTTCCTTTATCATAAGGATACTGTTTGTAAAAAAGAATATTGGCCAATTGTTCATTATACTCTACTGCAAAATCAATTGTACCTATATGATTTGCTAAACGCCCTCCATCGTCCACAATGAAACTTTTATCACTCCCAATTGGAGATATACCACTCAAAACATACCAATAAGTCTTTAAGTTACTTGGATAGTCTGTAATAATCTGATTTGTTCCTTTTTGAATAAAGGGATTTGTAGGTTTACCTCCCCATTGAGCTTGATGATTAATACCAACATGAACATTCATATTCCAAGAAGGCTTACCAATTTTAACATACAAACTTTTTTGATGTAAAAGAATATTTTGGGTAGAATCGGCTGAGCCCATTACCCCGTGTGAAAAACTTCCTTTAATTGAGATTAACTTATTTTTAAAAATTGGCACGTAATTCGGAATAGATATCTGAACTTTAGGTATTGGAAGAGCATTACCAGACCATATAAAAGTGCCTGCACTAAGTGTTGTGTCGGTAATTCCAAAAACCTCTCTCTTTCTACCTATGTAAAATTCGGCTGATTTAAATTTAGTTTTGAAATATATTTCTGATAAGATAAATTGATTTGAATTTCCAGCATTAATTACTCCTCTGATTTTATACCCATAAGTCAATCGACTTAATTTGATATTTTTAAAATCATTTTGATGATACTCTTTTTCTAACTGAGCTCTAAGTGAGAATACATTAGATTGGATAGGAATTTCACCATATTGATTTGAACGTAACCAAAAAGGCATACTATTATTAGTAGAAATATATGTAGCAGCTTCTACTTGAGCATTAACCTTTTTAAGCGTATCCTGAGAAAATAAATATTCTGCATTGAAGATTATAACAAAGACCGCAAATAGTAGAATATTTTTCATAACCTATAGAAATTATTATTTAAGGAATTTAAAAATTGTAGCTATTTTATTTATGGGGACAATTCTAATCTTGAGCAAATCAGAGTTTATTTACTGAGAATTAAGAGTAAATTTTTTGATTAACATTTATCTACTTAGAGAATAGCAATTAAAATGTCCATAGACTTAAAACGATAAAACAATTTAGCTCATTTGCTTTCGTAAATGAGCTAAATACAATTGGCTGTGTGTTAAGGTAATAAATGTAAAAATATAGATGCAGCCCTATCAAAATACTAAAATGTCTTTTTGATACATCTGCCTAATTCTATTTAAGTGTGTTTGTGATTGATCTCTTTATTAATTGCGTATCCTATTAAAATGCACATTTCATCAACTCTCTTACTATTTCAATCTAATAAATAGAAAATATTTCCTTTGATTTTTTAATCATACAAATTAACATTCCAAAAACATATCAGAGCAATTTTACTCGACTAGTGGGCTTCTATTATCTTTGAATTGTATTATATGAATTAAAAATATAACAGGAGAAAAAGTAGTTCAAATCCCTAATTGTTATTCACAACAATTTATTTAAAAAGAAAAAATCAAAGCAAGTAATCAAGAATATGCTATTCATAGCATATCGTATCATACAAGTGATGATTGCTTTTGGCAAACGAGTTCATAATGGGTATTTGAAAAAGTTATAGTATAATAATCAATCTATCTCAGAGAAAATCAATTTTATACTTCCAATATCCCTTAAAATCAGCTTTTAGCATATTAATACTAAGAAAAACCCCTACTTGTAGGGATTGATTACCATCTATTAATAGTCTTACTTTACAAAATATTAATTCTATAAAATTAAGGTCAGTCAAATAAATTAGACACCCATTCTTTTAGAGAACCATCCGCCAAACTAAGTCCATTAATTTCAATTTAAATAGTGAAGGTTTAAAATCTATTACATCAAACATGAAAACGTTAAAATAATCTATAAAGTAAAGCATAGTACAAGCTTTACTCAAAGATTTGATTAGGCTAAAATATATTTTTATTATATTCTAATTGGTTCTTTTTGGATATATGACATTAGCGATTATTCTAATAGTTTGATATAAAAGCAAGTAAAACATCACTACATAAGTTAAACACTAAGTAGTATGAATTCTATAATTATTGATAATAATTATTTATCCCAACAAACAATTATACAATACTGCAAAAGGCTTGATAATGATATTAACATCTTAGGTGTTTTTGATTCCGTTGAGTGTGCAGAAGAGTATATTAAAACAACTTTGGTTAAAATAGATATAATTTTTTTAGAAGCTATTTTCCCTGGTAAGAGTGGGGTAGATTTTATTGCAGATTTATATATCGTACCTGTACCATATATCATTATGACTACTTCTTTTCAAAATTATGCAGTAAAAGCGTTTGATTTGAATGTTGTCGACTATTTAATGAAACCTTTAATCTACCAAAGATTTGTACAAGCAATTCAAAAGGTTACAAAACTAATGAAGTTAGATGAAGAAGTTGAGGCAAATGAAAAGTTGACTATAAAAAATAAAGGCTCAATAACACGATTTTTAATAAAAGATATTGATTATATCGAATCGTATTCTGACTATGTCAAAATACATATTAAAAAGCACTCATACTTGCATTTAATAGCTTTAAAGGAAATTACAAAGAAGTTACCTGAGAATAAATTCATTCAAATCCACAGGAGATTTGTCATTAATATTGAAAAAGTAATATCTATTAACGAAAATAAAATTTCGTTAGAGGGTAACCAAACAACTGAGTTACCAATAAGTAGAGCTCAAAGAAAAGCATTTTATGATAAGTTTTTACGCAACTAATAGAATTATATATGTTTTATATACTGCACCTCATTTTATAAATTTATTCTTACGTTTTACTATAAGTTGGGCATTTAAATAATATCGTTAATAATAAATATATTTTAAAAGCTGAATAGCTCTTACTATGACATTCTTGTTTACAATAAAATAGGTATATGCTAAAGTAGCTTTTAGTTTAGCTTATTTTGTTCTTGAATAATGCCGAAAAGGATTTTCAGTTTTTCAAAAGAGTTTCTTGACACAGATTAATCATTAGCTTTAGTGAAATAGTATTTTTTAATTACTCCCCAAGAGTCAAAAAAGCGCTACCTAAATTTATATTGATTTAAAAATATACCATAATAAGTTTGGCTTTTTTGTTATCATTTTAATGACTCTAAATAATGAGGTTAACTTTTTTATGATTTTTATAATTAAATCATTATCAATATCTTTAAAGTTCAAAAGTTTTCCTAATACCAGAGGAACTTCAATCTTATAAACGATACCGAAATGCTCTGCCCATGAACCTGCATGATAAGTACCGATAAAAACTGGAAAATCAATAAGTTTAAAAGGGCCATATACACTTGCATACAAATTAATATATAGAGGATATGCTAATAACGCTTTTCCTCTTTTCCAAGAATTTATTGCATTGATTGCCACTTTTTTAGATAAAATATTGGCAGTTATAAACATAAAGGCATCAATCTGCATCGTAGAACTTAAGCAAGAATGATATGAACTTTCACTGGATAATTTTTCATAATTTAAATCTTTAATTATCGTATTATCTCGTCCATCTGCTATTGAATAGTTAAGATGGTATATTGCATAATCTTCCTCTGAATTCTTAAGAATATCAAATAATTTCAATAGATTTTCTTTAATCAATACATCATCATCTCCCATTACCCAAACTAAGTCTGTTTCTGCGGTTTCAATACATTGAATTACATTTTTAACTGCTCCTACATTCGTTGTATTTCTAAGGTATTTAAAATCAATTGATTTCTGTTTAAATAAAAGACTCCAATTTTTACATATTTCTTCAGTTATATCCTCTGAACAATTATCCGATATTATCAACTTAATTGGTAAATCACTATTACTAAACACCTCAAAAAGGAATCTAATTCTTTGCTCAATTTTTTCAGCCCTATTAAATGTAGGTATGGCAATAGTCAATGTTTGCATAAATTTCTTTAGTATTTTATATAAAACAGGGACATCATCAAAACGAAATTTTGATGGTTCAATTAGTATCAAGTACCCTCCATATCGAGTGGAGTAAAATGAGGTTCCATTTCTGTAATAGGTTTACCAAAAGCTATTTTAGGATAAGCGTTAGCTTTAGGGTCTATCATTACTTGTAATAAAAATGGTTCTTGGGGATTGTCCCACATGGTTTTTATGGCACTTATCAATAACTCTTTTTTGGAAACTGTAATTGAGCTAATTTCATAAGCTTGTGCAACTTTTTCAAAATTAGGTGCATTATATCCCCAAACAGTTGACTGATGACGACTTTCAAAATAGCTATCCTGAAATTGTCGAATCATTCCAAGCGATTTATTATTAATTATGACTATTTTAATTGGTAATTTGTTTCTTACTATAGTTTGTAATTCTTGGATATTTAATTGAAAGCTTCCATCACCAATAATAGCAACTACAGGTTTTCTATCATTTGCAAAACATGCTCCAATAGCCGCTGGCAAAGCAAAACCCATTGCCCCCATACCACCAGAGGTAAGAAATTTTTGGTATAAGTTCAATTCTAATGACTGTGCAGCCCACATTTGATGGCTACCTACATCTGCTAAATAACAAGTAGCTTTGTCAGAATAATGAGACAAGTCGTGCATCAATTGGTTTGGATTGATTCCCTCTATATCTGTTATTTCATTAATATCTTTCCAACTTTCATTAAGTGCTTTGATACTTTTTATCCATTTATCATCTGTATTAATCTTTTCAGTTTTAAAATATGCTAAATATTTAACTAAGAATTGATTACAATCTGTAACTATCGGAATACAATTACTTAGCTTATTGTTGATTTCATTATGATCACAGTCTATATGGTAAACGATTTTATTTTTCTGAAAACTCTCTACATCTGCCCCTGTTTGACGGATATCAAGCCGACTCCCAATTACGATTAATAAATCACATTTGCCAATGGAAAGATTAGCCCACCTATTACCATAGCTTCCAATAAAGCCAACCCTTAAAGGGTGATTATATGGAATGATGTCAAGCCCTAACAAAGTTGTGATAACTGGGATATTATACTTTTCTGCGAATTCCAGCAAAAGTTGTTCAGATGAAGATACACAAACACCTCTACCAGCTAATATCAAAGGATACTTTGCATTTAAAATATCTTGTTTAAGGTTTTGGAATTCTGCATTGTCAATAATAGTTTCAGGATGCGAAGCCACTTTTACTAACTCAGTATCTAATACATCAATATCCATTCGCTGAATATTCATTGGTATATCTATTAAAACAGGGCCAGGTCTTCCTTCTAAAGCTATTTTAAAGGCTTTTGCAAAAATACTTGGAATAGATGACGCTTCTTTTACTTTAAAAACTGCCTTTGTTATGGGGCTTACAATTGAGGCAATGTCTGTTTCTTGAAACCCCAACTGCCTAATAGATTTGTCACCCTTTTGTTCGTGAATATTAACTTGACCTGTTATGAATATTGCTGGTGAAGAGTCAAAATAACAGCTACCAATTCCTGTGACAAGGTTTGTTGCTCCTGGTCCACTTGTTGCAAGAGCAACACCAGGTATTTTCTTAATTCTCCCATAAGCATCAGCTGCAAAAGAAGCTCCCTGCTCATGGTGCATGGTAATGATGTCGATCTTACCAGCTTTGTTTATAGAGTCTAAAATATGTGTTATCATCCCCCCTGAAAGTTCAAAGACATGATTTATTCCGTTATCATACAGGAATTTTGCTATAAAGTCTGATACTTTCATTCATTTTTTAATTCTTGAGGTAATAATTTATCGTTTCGGATAATCCAGTTTGTAGGTCAAAAACTGGTTTCCAGTTAGTAACTTTTTTCAATTTACTAATATCAGCTTCTAAGTGCATTATTTGGTTTTCAGCATAAGACTTTTGTCCATAACCTACATATAGATGAGGATTTATTTGCTTTTTAATATAATTGACAACCTCTCTTAATGCGACACTTTTTCCTGATCCAATATTAAAAACACCTTTTTCATTTGATTCTGACAAATTAATTATGGCTTCCGCTCCATCTACTACATATAAATAATCCCATTTTTGTTCACAGTTGGTTAAAGATGGTGAAGTACTATTTAGGCATGATTGAATAAGATACGAGATTAAAGTATTAGGGTTATCATTTATTCCATACAAAGAAAATATTCTGCACCACAACATAGGTAATCCAAAAATTTGGCATAGTCCGGAGGCTGCCCAGTAACAAGCTACTTTAGATTTCCCATAAGTACTAAATGGACTAATTGGTGTTGTTTCTTCGTATGCAATATCATTTACTATACCATATTCAGCTTGAGACCCCATTCCAACCCACTTCTTACATTTTAAATTATTTGCTAAAATTACTGCGTCTATTGTAAGTGTAATATTATAGGTAATTTGGCTTATTTGGTCTCTTTCTATATTACTCACTCCTTTCCATGCACAATGAATAAATAAATCAGTATTCATTGCATCTTCTAAAAGAACTAAAAGTTCTTTGTCTTGGAGGGTTTCATAATAAATACATTTACAACAAGGTAATAAATGATTTATAAAACTGAGGTTAGATTCTTTTCTAATTAACACAAAAAGTAAATAATTGGCTTTAATGAGCTTTTCAATTATGGCTTTTCCTAAAAAACCTGTTCCCCCTGTAATTATGGCTTTTTTTTTCATTTAATTACTCAGAAATTTTCTAATTACATCAATCATATAATCATAATGTTGTTCATTAAGCCCTGGCCAAACACCAAGCCAAAACGAACGATTCATCACAATATCAGTATTCGTCAAATCCCCTACGATTCGTTTCTTAATGTTAGCATAGGCAGGTTGTTTAGTCAAATTCCCAGCAAAAAGTAATCGTGTACCAATCTTATTACTTTCTAAATATTGAATCAATTCTCTTCTTTTGATAGGACTTGTATCTCTCAAAGTAAGCATAAAACCAAACCAACTTGGCTCACTATTTGATGTCGCTTCAGGCAGAATAAAATGTTCTTCAAAAGCTTTCATTTTACTATAAAGTAATTGATGATTCTCTCTTCTTTTTTCTACAAACTGGTCAGCTTTTTGGAGTTGGCTCAAACCGATAGCCGCCTGCATATCGGTTACTTTCAAGTTAAACCCGACATGCGAGTAGATATACTTGTGGTCATAACCTTCTGGTAAATTACCTAACTGCCAACCAAAACGATTATTACAAGTATTGTCCTGTCCAGTGGCACAGTAACAATCTCTTCCCCAATCCCTAAAGCTCTCCGCAAGCATTTTTAGTTTAGAGTTATTGATTAAAACAGCACCACCTTCGCCCATTGTAATATGGTGAGCAGGATAAAATGAAACCGTTGCTAATTCGCCAAAAGTACCCGTTTTCTTCCCTTTGTATGTCGCTCCAAGTGAATCACAATCATCTTCAATTACCCAAAGATGATACTTTTTAGCTACTTCCATCACTACATCCAAATTAAAGGGATTCCCCATCGTATGGGCAAGCATAATCGCTTTTGTTTTAGGCGTAATGGCCTCTTCAATTAACTCCGCTTTAATATTGTAGGTAGGTAAATCTATATCTATAAAAACAGGAATAGCACCGTATTGAATTATAGGATTAACTGTGGTAGGAAATCCAGCAGCGACAGTAATAACTTCATCACCAGGTTTAATTTGTCGTTCACCTAATTTTGGTGAAGTAAGTGCATAGAAGGCTACTAAATTTGCAGATGACCCTGAATTAACCAGTAATGAAGACTTAGATCCAAAATATTTAGCAAACTCATATTCAAACTTTTTACCAAAACGACCCGTGGTCAACCAACCATCCAAAAGTGAATCAATCCCTAATAAAATATCATCACCATTCACAACTTTTCCAGTTACAGGAATATAGTTTATGCCTGCTACGATTTCTTGTTTGGTTTTAAGTTGAGCAATTGTTCTTAACTGTTGCTCAAGATTATCATCAATATTTTGGAAATTTATTAGATTCATTTATCCTTAATTTGGTAGGTATTTATTTGTTCAATTATTGTCTGATAGGTATAAGATTGGTATGCTTTAATAGTATTTTCGATTGCTATTTTGGCATTCCACTTTGGCTTCCAACCTAATTCATTAATTGATTTACTTATATCTAACATCAATAAACCGGCTTCGTGTGGAGCATTAGCATTTTGTTTAATTTCGGCTTCACCTTCCCCCCAAATTTTAATCACTTTATTTACTACTTCGCCTACTGTAAGTGTATCAGCCATATAAGGCCCAAAATTCCATGCCGTAGCATATTTAATAGGCTCTATTGCTAATTTTGCACCTAAGAGTAAATAGCCACTTATTGGCTCTAATACATGTTGCCAAGGTCTTACTGCATTTGGGTTACGAACTCTTATAGAAGTGGTTGCTTGTAAAGCCCGAACAATATCAGGGATGATGCGGTCTTTTGCCCAGTCACCACCACCAATTACATTGCCTGCACGGGCTGAAGCAAGAGCCTTTTGGTGAACATTATAGCTATCAGGATTAAAAAATGATTTTCTATATGAACTTACTACTATTTCAGCCGCAGCTTTACTTGCACTATAAGGGTCATATCCCCCCAATCTATCTATTTCACGATAAGCATAGTTCCATTCTTGGTTTTCATAAACTTTGTCGGTGGTTATTATAATAACAACACAAGGTTTTTCCAAACTACGAACTGCATCTAATAAATAAGCAGTTCCAAGTGTATTAATCTCAAACGTTTCTGTAGGAATTTGGTAAGATGGCCTAACCAAAGGTTGTGCAGCTAAATGAAAAATAAAATCGGGTTGAAATACAGTAAGTTCATCTTGCAGGCGTTGTTTATCTCTTATATCTGCAATAACTGATTTACAAAAACTATTACCATCAATCAGGTTGTATAAATCCTGTTCATTTTCAGGAGCTAAAGAATATCCTTTTATATTTGCCCCCAATTCATGCAACCACGTTAGTAACCAAGAACCTTTAAAGCCAGTATGACCAGTTAAAAAAACTTTTTTATCGCTATAAATATTCAATATTCCCATTTAAACAATTTACCAAATTTTCCATTTTGCTTGTCCACTATTCCATAGTTGTTCTAACTCTATTCTATCTCGAAGTGCATCCATGGGCTTCCAAAACCCGTAATGTTTATATGCACAGAGTTGATTATCTAATGTAATATCAATTAAGGGCTTTTTCTCCCATTGTGTATTATCAGAATTTTCATCTAAATAATCAAATATCCCAGATTCCAGAACAAAAAAACCTCCATTTATCCACAAGCCATCACACTGAGGCTTTTCTACAAAATGCTGTATATTGTCATTATCTCCCATTTCTATATTTCCAAATCTACTCGGACTTTGAACTGTTGTTAAAGTTGCTAATTTCCCGTGTTTTTTATGAAACGTAACTAAATCGGTAATATTTACGTCTGAAACTCCGTCCCCATAAGTCAACATAAAAGTTGAGTCTCCAATATATTTCTGAATTCGTTTAATTCTTCCTGCTGTATTGGTATGTAAACCTGTATCTACCAATGTTACCTTGAAAGACTCTGAATTAGAAAAATGTACATCTATTTTGTTCCTCTCAAGTTCTATCGTCACATCTGAATTATACAAATAATAATTCAAAAAGTATTCTTTAATTAATTGAGCTTTATACCCAAGACAAATAACAAAGTCATTGAAACCATGAGTTTCATAAATTTTCATGATATGCCAAAGAATCGGTTTCCCTCCAATCTCTACCATTGGTTTGGGGCGAGATTCAGTTTCCTCCATAAGTCGAGTACCTAACCCTCCCGCTAAAATTACAACTTTCATAATTATTCTTAGATTGATAAGTTTTCTTTTATACAAATATCGAAACACTCTATAAACTAAGTTTTCATTTTAATGACAATCGAATGGCATACTTAGCTAATTTATGAGTTGTTAGACAAAATGTATGTTAAACTTATTGACACCTTATGAAGTAGTTCATTTAGATTTAATTTGAACTTTTCAAACGACAAATAAGCATTAAATTTTAATGACTATACTTGGGGTAGTTGCAAACAAAGTAATAATACCAACCTTTTTCAATTTTAATCGTTGAATTGTAGTTTAATATCGTTAAGTGAATATTTATTAAAAATAAACTACTCCGAAATTGAAACTTCCCCATCTTTTTTACGGGATTTTAATCGGATTGTTAATAACCTAAAAAATCGTTCAAGACCTTACTTTTAAGCTATAACATATTGATTATCAACAAATAAATTTTAAAGCATAATTTCCTTAGAAAATATTATTTTTTTATATCTCTGAATAATCTTCGTCTAAAATTAGGCTCACCCAAAGCCACCCATTGATGGTCTAATTTTAACTTACCAACGATTCTTTTGAGGAACAAGTCCTATCGTCGATACTGGCTTTTGCATTACTTCAACCTTCTATTCATAGTTAGATTCAAAATGTTTTTTATAAGATGTTTAAAAACTATATTGGTCAAATTTTAATTTCTCTTCAGCATTATTTGGCAATTTGTTAGCAGTATCCATGATTCAGCCGACTTTATTATCTTTGTCGAGTACGACCCCAGCTTAGCCTTTTGTGTGTCTTCGAAAGACTCGTTCCTTCGTAAATACTTATTGCCATCAATATTTATTCCCTTGTCTTCACTGATAAATAGAGCTATTTTAACGGATTGTATATCAATACACAATACTGTTCTATTATTTTCTCTTTCTTTGCTCAGAGACAATTTCTTTAACAATTTCCATTGGAAATCACTTAAAACTTGGTAACAAATTTACATATCTTATAATTTTCGTTGTTTAAAAAATAGCAAACCAGCTCTTTCTTTTGATTAAAACTAAAACTTAAAAACCTTCTTCACCTGAGCCATCTGTGAAATAAGTATTATGCCCCCTTTTCCACTAAATCGATTAAGCATCAGTTCTATTTCTATGATGTTGTATTTTATTATCCTTGCCTCAAAGAGAATCCTGGTTTTCTGTCTTTCTTATTTGGTAGTAATTAATATATACACAAGTATATATTTTTTTGTTTGTATATACTTATTCATCTATAAATTCTCAAAAATATACTTTGTTTATTATACAAGTATTTTATACAATTTAAGGTTATTTAGAAGCTTTTTTATGGAAATTATAAAAATGGATAAATTGTATAAATAAACGTCCGTTTGATTGGACTAAAATTTTATCCCATTGGATGCTCTTACAATAATTTTAAAACAAATTTCCCCCTTTTTAGATATTTTACCCTTCCTTAGCTTATTAAAATGTACAATCGTTAATTTTAAGTTCTGAATATATACTCTAACTTTACAGCGAAGACAAACTTTAATTTTTTTTAAAGTATTTATGCTAAAAGAACTCTTACAGTCAAAAGGAATTAAACAAAAATGGCTTGCTGCAAAACTCGGGGTTAGCGAAGTTACTCTTAGTAGTTGGGTAAAAGGGAAAAGTATCCCTCACAAAAAACATTTAGAAAAACTAAGTACTCTTTTGAATACCCCATTACAAAGCTTAATAAAATAATGATGATTGAAATGAATGTAAAGTACGATTTCACTTTTACGGCGGCTTCTCTGAGATTACAAGAGATGATATTGGTTGCCAAAGCACTCAACGATAAAAGAGAGATAGACTATACAAATGAGTTAGGTTCTGGTAAAGCCTCAACGGGTAAAAGAATATTTTCAGAACTAAGGAAAAGAGTAGCACAATTAACAGAAGAAGAGCTGGACATCTTAATTAATGGTAGCTTAACAGCACAAAAACAGATTTCTCTTATTGCTGTATGTAAAAGCCACCCCTTTATTGGAGACTTTGTAATAGAGGTTCTACGAGATAAACTCTTGATTTTTGACTACCATGTTTCAGAAGGTGAATTCTTATCCTATTATAGAAGAAAGAATGAAATGCACCCTGAAATGGATTCACTAACTGAAATGACACAAAAGAAAATCAAGCAAGTAACTTTTAAAATATTAGAACAAGTTGGCTTAATAGATTCTATAAAAAATAAATGTATTCAGCCTCAAATTATTGATTCATCTCTGTTAAATGCTGTAATTAATGATAACCCTAATTGGCTTAAATTTTTACTTATAAGCGATACAGATATAAAAAATAGCATTGATTTAGTATGAAAGATATAAGTACTCAGTTTACCCATTTATATAAAGTAATCTCTTCACAAACTTTTCTCAATAGAGAATCTTTAGGCGGAGAAATCCCCTTTTTTATATCAGCATACAATGCGAAACAAGAGTTAGAAATAAAAGAATCTATTAAACTGTTAATTAATAAATTAGAGAATTCTGGTATAAAAATACTTGAATTGAACTTATATGAATTGACTTGTGAAATTTTAGAAAAAAAGGGGGGTGTTGAAAGAATGCTACAAATAGAAAAAACAAAACCTAAGGATAAATTTCTGAGAGCCCTACAATCAACTTTAAATATGCAACAGGTACTAATGCCCTTAATAAAAACGAAGATCGAGGAGTCAAATGCAAACGTTTACTTTATGACTGGTATTGGGCTTGTATTTCCATTTATTAGATCTCATAATATTCTCAATAATCTCCAGAATATAGCTAAACAAGCACCAACAATAGCATTTTTCCCAGGGGAGTACAATGGTCACTCATTAAATCCTTTTGGGCTATTAAAAGAAGATAATTACTACAGAGCGTATAACATTGAAAACATAGAAGTAAAAGGATGATTATTAAAGACTATTTTCAAAATGATATTAACAGAACCATCGAAACTGTTATTAAGGCTGACGACCGAGAAAATATTTCTACCGAGGTATCAGAGTATGTCATTACCAAAGAGATTGCAACCAAAATCAAAACTTTTTTCGAGGCTTATAATAACTATGCAGGGGCGAATGGTGTTTGGATTTCTGGTTTTTTTGGAAGTGGTAAATCTCATTTGCTAAAAATCCTTTCGTATGTATTGGAAAACAAGGATTTTAATGGTCTGAAGAGCGGAGACGTATTTGCCGCAAAAATAGAAGATGATGAAATTCTTAAAGGCGATATTCATTCTGCTACAAGAATTCCATCTGAATCTATTCTTTTCAATATTGACCAGCAAGCTCAAATTACCAGTAAAGCTGACGAAAATGCCATTCTTTCGGTGTTCTATAAGGTTTTTTATGATCATATTGGCTATTATGGATTTCAACCACATGTGGCTGAGTTTGAAATGTGGCTTGATAAACAAGGAAAATATCAAATTTTTAAAGCAAAATTTAGTGGTGTTTACCAAGCTTCGTGGGAAGAAGCAAGAATGGATTATTTTGATCCTTTAGTCACGGAGGCAATTGCTGAAGTATTAGCCGAAATTAATAATACTGATGCCGCTAAATATGAAAATATTTTAGATACGCTTGAAGATGGACATAAACAGTCTATTGAAAATTTCTGTCAGAGAGTTTTAGACTATATCAAACTCAAACCCAAAGGTTTTTGCTTAAATTTCTTTGTAGATGAAGTCGGACAATATATCAGCGACAATACGAAATTGATGCTGAACCTACAAACCATTGCCGAAACTTTGGCTACTAAAACTAATGGACGTTCTTGGATTTTAGTTACTTCTCAAGAGGATATGGAAAAAGTAGTTGGTGATATGAATAAAAGCCAACAAAATGACTTTTCAAAAATTCAAGCCCGTTTCTCCATTAAAATTCCATTAACCTCTGCCAATGTAGATGAAGTGATAGAAAAGCGTTTGTTGAAAAAAAATAACTTGGCACAGCAACACCATATAAATATTTATCAAAAAGACCATGCTCATTTTGATACTTTATTAAGTTTTTCTGATGTCGGAATACAATTGAAAGGCTATAAAAATGCACTTGATTTTGCCAATAAAATTCCATTTGTACCTTATCAATTTGATTTATTCCAACAATGTCGTAGAGCTCTTTCTACCCACAATGCTTTTCAAGGAAAACACGCTTCTGTGGGTGAAAGATCTATGTTGGGGGTTTTCCAACAGGTAATTAAAAAAATCGAAAATCAAGATGATTCCTCATTGGTCAGTTTCGATATGATGTTCGATGGTATTCGTAGTGAACTAAGAGGTGAGATACAAAGTTCAATTGTACTTGCTGAACGCAATTTGAATAATGCTTTGGCTATTCAGGTACTAAAAACACTTTTTTTAGTTAAATACTTTAGCAATTTTAAAACTACAAGACGTAATATCTCTGTATTGCTCATTAATCGTATTAATATTGATTTAAAATTACATGAGAAAAATATTGACGAAGCGTTAAATCTCTTAGAACAACAGAGTTATGTACAACGCAATGGTGATATATATGAGTTTTTGACCGACGATGAAAAAGACATTGAAGAAGAAATCAAAAATACAGATATTGATGATCAAGCCGTTACAGACCTTTTAAAAGAAATCTTTTTTGATGAGATTATTAGTGATAATAAACTAAGATACCTTGATAACAAACAAGATTATGAGTTTACAAGTAAAATAGATGGTATTATATTAGGCAGAGAAAAAGAATTAGAAATAGAAATCATCACAGAAAATTTCTATGATTATAGTAACGAATCTCTAATTTTAGCACAGACTATGGGTAGAGCTGGCATGAAAGTCATCCTTCCTTCTAATCCGCTGTTTATCAAGGATATTAAAATGTATATCCGAACAAATAAATATATCAAACAAACTCAATCTACTACTAATAAAGATACTATTAAACGTATTCTCAACGAAAAGGGTACACAAAATGCCATACGTAAGCGTACCTTGAAGTTAATGGCTAATAAAGATTTAGCTGCAAGTACAGTGATGATGAATGGGCGAAAGCTGGAAATGTCTCCTACAACAGAAGGAAAGACTCTTGTTGTCAATGCATTCCAAGATTTGATAAAAATTGTTTATCCTAATCTTCGTATGTTGGGAGCTACTTTTTACAGTGAAGAATCTTTTAAAACTACTCTTAAAGCTAATCAACTAAAAGTTTCGGGCATTGAAAACGATACAATCTCTGAAGCAGAAGGAGAAATACTTACGGCTATTAATAGACGTAAAAACCAATCTGAAAGAACTTCCTTAAATGATTTAAAAACTATCTTCTCCAAAAAACCTTATGGATGGTACCAAAATGCCATTTGGACAATGGTAGCCAGACTCTATAAAAGAGGGAAAATTGAAATCAGAAAAGATGCCAATATTCTTGATGATGAACAGGTAGCACAAGCCTTGCTTAATTCATCTTTTTATCTTTCTACTTTAATCGAAACTCAAGTTGAAGTAGATGCAAAATTAGTAAAAGCACTTAAACAAACTCACGCTGATTTTTTTGACGAAAATAACCCTGCCCACGATGCCAAAGAGGTGGCTAACGCTTTTAGAGTAAAACTTAAAGAAACGCTCACACAGGTGAATGAGCTTCTTGCTAAAAAATCTATATTCCCTTTTTTGAGTAGCTTAGAAAGCTTTAAAAACATATTAGATACTTTAAGCAAAAAGGAATATCTTTTCTATTTATCTAATCTCAAAGAGTTTTCTGATGATTTATTAGATGCAAAAGAAGACTTGTTTGACCCTATCAAAAAATTCATCAATGGCGAGCAGGCTTCTATCTATCAGTCTATCCGTACTATGCTGGATAGTGATACTTCCAATTTTGAATATATTGAAGGAACAGAACTGGCTACACTTCGTGACCTACTCAATCATCCTAAACCTTATTCAGGGAACTTGATTCGGGAGGCTAAAACTGCAAAAGATGATTTAAGCAGAAAAGTATTAGAAAGAATTAATGAGGAAAAAACAAAAGCAATCACTGTTATTCATGCTAAGATTGAAGACTTACGTCTTAAAGATGAGTATATTGCTTTGGATTCGGCAAAACAAAACCAAATTATTCGTCCTTTAGAAGAGGAAATAGACAAGTTAAGAAAACAGCGTTTTATCGCTAATATTCGTGATGCAAAAAGTAGAACCTTAGAGGTTATTTTCCCTCGCCAGCTCAATGAGATGATACGTTTATCTACGCCTGTTGTTCCTTCGGATTCAGGAGTACAAGAGCCGAAACCTCACTATGTAAGAACTTCAGCCATCAAGGTTCATTATGCTAAATCTGAACTGAAAACTGCTGAAGATGTAAATGATTACATTGAAGCACTCCGAGAAGCATATCTCCAACAAATTAAAGAGACTAAACGCATTACTCTATAACAGCATGAATACTGATTTAACTAAAAACGTTGCTTCCTTCCAAGATAAATACGGGTTAATTACGGGATAAATACGGGATAACTAAGGGATAAATATAAAGTATCGAAAAAGACTTTAAAATACTCAGGGATGTGAATTTACTTGTGCGTGAAGGTTCTAATAAGGTAGGCTTTTGGCAAATTATACAGCAGCCCAATCAATAACCGTAAACGAGAATCTATTACTCAAAACACCCAACAATGAATACCAACGCTTTAAAAAAATTCGCTCAGGAAACTCGAAAAAAACTGATGCAGCAAATCAAAGCTCGCCTTGATTTTGTACTCCATACTGATTCCCCAATTCTACGTGAAAAGGCTACACAAATACAAAAATTGAGGGAGGCTATCGCCCAAACAAGCGAAGAACAAATCATCGAAAAGGTTACTTATACTTGGTTTAACCGCTTGATGGCTTTACGCTTTATGGATGTAAACGAATATCAACCTTTGAATATTCGTATCATCACGCCAAAGGACGCTTATACACTTCCTGAATTATTGGATGAAGCCAAACAAGGACATATTCCCGAAGAATTATTGGAGGGAAGCAGACCTTTGGTGAATAGCCAGAAAATCTATGACTTGCTCGATGGTAAAATTCCCAGTAATGACCCTCAGAACGAAGCCTATCAATTATTACTCATTGGGGCTTGTAATCATTTGCATAAATCTTTCCCGTTCTTGTTTGAACGTATCGAAGATTATACGGAATTGCTTTTACCCGAAGACTTAACTTCTGCTCTTTCAGTAGTGCATGATATTCGTACTGGCATGAGCCACGAGGATTGTCAAGAAGTAGAAATCATCGGCTGGCTCTATCAGTTTTATATTTCAGAGAAAAAAGATGAACTAATTAATGCTAAGAAAAAGTATAAAGCCGATGAAATTGCACCTGTGACACAACTATTTACACCAAAATGGTTAGTTGAATACATGGTGGATAACACACTTGGGCAATATTGGAGTGAAATAAAGCAAAGTTCGCAAATTACAAGCAAGCTACAATTCTATATAAAGCCTGTCAATGAAGAATTGATACAAAAACGTAAATCTGTTTCCCCTGAAGAAATTAAATTTTTTGACCCTTGTGTAGGTTCTGCTCATGTATTGTGTTATGCTTTCGACGTTTTCTACAAAATATATGAGGAAGAGGGGTACGACCCATCAATGATTCCAGAATTGATTTTAACTAAGAACCTGTACGGACTTGATATTGATGATAGAGCTACCCAGCTTGCGAGCTTTGCCTTAATGATGAAAGCACGAAAATATTACCGTAGATTCTTTAGAAAAAATATAGAACCGAATATTATAGCCTACAGAAATTCTAAATACCACCCTAAGTTTGAGAATGCTAAAGTGCTAGGTTCGCTTATAAAAATAACCTCAGAAGAGATTGACCAGATAAATGTCGATGAAAATACTTTATTCGAACAAACAGATGCCCATATTAAAAAACAAGCGACTTTTCTAGCGAATAAATATGATATTGTGGTTACAAATCCACCATATCTCAACTCTTCTTATATGGAAGATTCTTTAAAATCTTACGTTGAAAAGGAATATAATGATACCAAAGCTGATTTGTTTGCCTGTTTCATTATTCAAGCGAGTAATTTTACAAAAAAAGATGGGTTAATAGGTTTTATTTGCCCTTATGTTTGGATGTTTATTCAGTCTTATGAAAAACTTCGTTCTTTTATTATTTCTAATACCACCATTTCAACATTGGTACAGCTTGAATACAACGCCTTTGGACCAGCAGTTGTTCCAATCGCAAGCTTCGTCCTAAGAAATCAATATATCAAAGATTATAAAGGTTCTTATATTCGTCTCTCTGAATTCAAAGGAGAAGAAAACCAAGCTCCCAAAACCCTAGAAGCGATACAAAACCCTGATTGTGGATGGTTTTATAGAGCTGACCAACAAGATTTTGAGAAAATACCAGGAAGTCCAATTGGTTATTGGGCATCTGAAAAAGTTCGTAGTATATTTGAATTAAGTAAAATTTCTACCTTCGGAGATGCAGTTGGAGGTTTACAAACTGGTGATAATATAAGATTCCTTAGATTTTCACATGAAATTTGTATTGATAGACTAAATTCCAAATGGTTTTTGTATCACAAAGGGGGAGGAATTAGGAAATGGTATGGAAATCAAGAGCATGTTGTTCTATGGGAGAATAATGGACAGAAAATAAAAACTCATAAATCAGCAGTTGTTAGAAATAGTAATTATTATTTTAGACCATTTGGAGGTTGGTCTTCACTCACAAGTGGTAAACTCACTTGTAGGTTTTTTTCTGATGGAGTAATAATGGATCAAAAAGGACCTGGCATATATTCTAAAACTGATAATTCTAACGAAGTAAAATACTTCATTGCTTTCTTTAATAGCAAAGTATTTTATAATATTATTTCTATTATATCTCCAACCCTTGACTATACCGCAGGCTCTATCTCTCGTATTGTTCCTTATAAAGAAATAGATTCATCAAATATCTTAATAAAGGTTAATAGTTCTATTGATATCTCCAAAATGAATTGGGAAGCAAATGAAGTTAATTTAGGGTTTCAGCAAAATGAATTAATCAGACTACAAGGGCAAGATTTGGAGGAAAGTGTAGATTTGTTTAAAGCCTATTGGGGCAATAAGTTTTATGAATTGCACCGCAACGAAGAAGAACTTAACCGCCAATTTATAGACATTTACGGTCTGCAAGATGAACTCACACCCGATGTACCTTTAGAAGAAATTACTATTTTAAAAGACGAAAGTAGTATTCAAAACGGGCAATTAGTTTTTAATACTTCCGAAATCATGGCACAGTTTGTTAGTTATGCTGTGGGCTGTATGTTTGGGCGTTATTCACTTGATAAACAAGGGCTTATTTTAGCCAACCAAGGCGAGAGCCTTGAGACGTATTTAAGCGAAGTAGGTAAAAGCCTAAACGAATTACGGTTTGTGCCTGATGAAGATAATATCATCCCGATACTGGATGACGAATGGTTTGAAGACGACATTGTAGGACGATTCAAGGCATTCTTAAAAGCCAGTTTTGGTACACAAAATTTTGATAGGAACTTGGCTTATGTAGAAGAATGTTTGGGCAAAGACATTCGGAAATACTTCACCAAAGATTTTTACAATGACCATATCAAACGCTACAAAAAGCGTCCTATTTATTGGTTGTTTTCATCGCCAAAAGGCTCGTTCAATGTGCTAATCTATATGCACCGCTATACGCCAGATACACTCAACAGTATTTTAAATGACTATTTGGTAGAATACCGAGAAAAACTTAAAAACCATGTAGAATACCTTGAACACATCGAAATCTCAGGTAGCGGAGCAGAACAGACCAAAGCAGCCAAAGAAAAAGATAAAATCAAATTGGTATTATTAGAATTACAAGAATACGAAAGAGAGATACTCTATCCATTAGCGATTGAGCGAATAGCCATCAATCTCGACGATGGCGTATTAGTAAACTATAATAGAATGGGAAAAGCCATCAAAGAAGTATCAGGACTAAACGATAAAGCAACTCAAAAGAAAGTAAAAGCCTTTGATTGGGTAAAGTGGTGATTTAGAAGACAATGAACAACATAGCAGAAGTATTACAAAAGCGATTTGAGGATCATAGAATTATTTTTTGGTACGATACCAAATCTGAATTATTAGAGCAATACCAAGAAATATCCTTAATTGGGGTAGAAAAAATACATGTACAAGGCAATGAGTTTGAAGTAAAATATATTACCTACAAACAAAGACCCAAAGATAAATTTTTACTCTATTTCAGTGGGCCAAAGCCAGCACACGAAGACAATTGGCTATTGGATATGGAACTTGCACACCATGTATTCCAAACCGACCAAGAAGCTATGTTTATGCAAGAAATGGGCTTAGATACTCATTTCAAAGACTTAGTAACTGAACACCTTGAGTTTTTTAAAGCCAAAGACCGCAGGACAAAACTAAAAGAACTGCTTGTGGAAAGAGACAGCCACAAGCAAATTCGCCATAAAATGCTTTCGGTACTATTTAGTACAGAAAATATCAGTTTTACCACTTACATTCATGCCTACACTGCTGCCTATTTAGATGGAAATGAGAAGTACAACAGAGATTTAGAACGCTACAATCTCAAGGATTTTTATTGGGGAGAAATCAAACAGCAATATCACTATCAAAGCGATAATCCATCACTTTATGATTTTCTGTTAGAGGTCTTCAATACACATTTTGTATATGGCAAAAAAACAAATCTAAAAAGAGATTCCAAGCTAATTTTATCTCTTTGGAAAGATACTATTTTGTACAGAGAATACTTTGCCAAAGTATCAGAAAAAATAGCGGTGGATATTAGTGTAGAGGATAAGCTAAATCAAGCAACGATAGAGGACATTATTCAAGATGATTTATTTCGTTTAACAGATTTGAAAATCATTCATGAATTATCAGAATCCATTAGTAATGAACATATTACTAACGAAAAGGTATTGTACTATGTAAAACAGCGAGAAAATAAATTTTGGTACAACGAAGTAGCCAATCTGTATCAGAGCTTAATCTTTGCCTCTGAATTGATTAGTTTAATCCGTAAATATTCGCAAGTAAATCATACCAGTTTTGAAGCAAGTACACAGCAATATGCTGATACACTTTTTGAAATAGATCAATGCTATCGAAAATTTATTTGGTATTATCGTAGAACAAATCAAAATAGAATTTTAACTACCATTGCCGAAAAAGTAGAAAAAGTATATACAAACGATTGGCTTTTGACTTACAATAATAATTGGCAAGCTATTATTGACCAATTATCAGCTTGGCCCAATGAGCCAAAAAGCGGACAAAAAAGATTTTTTGCCAACTACGTAAAACCCATTATTGATAAAAAGCAACGGCTTTTTGTTATTATCTCAGATGCTTTCCGTTATGAATGTGGAGCAGAACTCAGCAAGAGATTACAATCTGAGAATCGTTATCATGCTACTATCGGTCATGCTATCAGTAGCCTTCCCTCCTACACGCAACTTGGTATGGCTTCTTTGCTACCTCATTCAAGCCTCAGTATTCAAGATAATAGTGATATTGTTTTGGCTGATAGCATTGTAAGTAGTGGTATTCAAGGCAGAACAAAAATTCTTGAAAAAAATGTAGGAATACGAGCCACAGCCATCAAAGCAGAAGAGTTTATGAAACTCAATAGCGTTAAAGAAGGACGAGACTTTGTAAAACAGTACGACCTTATTTATATCTACCACAACAGAATAGACAAAGTTGGAGATGATAAAATTAGCGAAGACAAAGTTTTTGAAGCCGTTGACGATGAGATACATTTCTTACTTGAAATGCTTAAAAAAATTACGAACATGAACGGCAACAATATGATTGTAACTGCAGACCACGGTTTTATGTATCAGCATAGCGATTTAGACGAAAGTGATTATAACGAATCGACACATTCAGGAGAAATCTGGAAGGAAAACAGAAGGTTTGTGATTGGTAAGTATTTAAAAAATGATGCTTCAACCAAACAGTTTAAAGGGGCTGATTTGGGGATTGCCTCAGATATTGATGTATTGATACCAAAATCTATTAATCGCTTACGCATTAAGGGGGCAGGTGCAAAGTTTATTCACGGAGGGGTAAGTATGCAAGAAATAATAATCCCCGTGATTAAAATAACCAAAATTCGACAAAACACTACAACACAGGTAGAAGTAGATATTATTAAATCAACTGATAGAATTACGACGAATATTTTATCAGTATCATTTATTCAAACAGAATTAGTAAGCGAACAAGTGTTAGCAAGGACTATAAGAGCGAGTATTTATGCAGAAGATGGGGAATTGCTGAGTGATCAGTTTAGATACAATTTTGATATACAAGAAGGAACTGAACGGCTAAGAGAAGTAAAGCACAGTTTTCAGCTAAGTGCTAAAGCAAGCAATAAATACAAAAATCAACGAGTGAAATTAGTATTAGAAGAGCCTTTAGAGGACACTTCTAAATGGAAACATTATAAAGATTTTTACTACACATTAAACATCTCGTTTACAAACGATTTTGACGATTTTTAAGGATGAAAGCACTTGATTCTAAATTGAATGAACACTTTGGCGGAAAGGTTGTTCGTAAAGACCTAACCAAGTTGGTAAAAGGCAATGCCATTGTTCCGATTTATGTCTTAGAATATCTGCTGGGACAATACTGTGCTACAGACGATGAAGAAACCATTTCTCGTGGCGTAGAAACGGTAAAGAATATACTTGCCAAACATTTTGTTCATCGAGATGAAGCTCAGATAATTAAATCAACCATTCGAGAAAAAGGTTCTCATAGGATTATTGATAAAGTATCGGTAAAACTCAATGACAAACAAGACCAGTATGAAGCCTATTTCGCTAATTTAGGACTCAACAGAGTACCCATTGCAGATGATATTATCAAGGCTCATCAAAAGCTATTATCAAGTGGTGTTTGGTGTATCCTTACTTTAGCTTATATATCTTCAGACGAAAAAGATAGAACGCCTTGGATTATTGAATCACTAAAACCAATACAAATTGCAGGAGGCGATGTAGAAGAATACAAAGAAGGGCGTAAAGCATTTTCAAAAGAAGAATGGATAGACGTGCTACTACAAACGATGGGGCTGAATCCTGAAGAGTTTAGTTTCCGTTCAAAACTACTACAACTCACTCGATTAGTCCCCTTTGTTGAAAACAACTATAACTTGATGGAACTTGGGCCAAAAGGCACAGGTAAATCACATATTTTCTCTGAACTATCTCCACATGGCATGTTAATTTCTGGGGGCGAAGTATCAAAAGCAAAACTATTCGTCAATAATAGTTCTGGGGAAATCGGTTTAGTAGGTTATTGGGATGTAGTCGCTTACGATGAATTTGCAGGCAAAAGCAAGAATACAGACAGAGGTTTGGTGGACATCATGAAGAACTATATGGCTAATAAGTCTTTTTCAAGAGGAACACAAGTATATGGTGCTTCAGCCTCAATGGTATTTGTTGGTAACACAGACCATACGGTTGAGTATATGCTTAATCATAGTAATTTATTTGATGCCCTTCCAAAAGACTATTATGATACAGCATTCCTTGATAGAATTCATGCCTATCTGCCGGGATGGGAGGTACAAAAACTTAGAAATGATATGTTCACTTCTGACTATGGATTTATTGTAGATTACCTTGCTGAAATACTCAAAGAACTTAGAAAAGAAGACAGAACCCATGAATATGCTCAATATTTTGAGCTTTCGGATAGTATTACCACTCGTGATAAAACGGGGATTGTTAAAACGTTTGCTGGTTTAGCTAAAGTTATTTATCCTGCTGGAGGGATGAGCCAAGAAGAGTGCCAAGAGCTATTAGACTTCGCCATTGAATGTAGAAAACGAGTAAAACTACAGCTGCAAAAGATGGACGATACTTTTGAAGTTGTTGATTTTAGTTATCAAAATAAACAAACTAAGCAAAAAGTAAATGTAGAAACACTGGAGGTTATTGAATATGGTTTATCCAAAGAAGTAACGACACAGGTTATATCAGAATCAAATTCAACATTATCAAGTGTCCAAAATTCGCAGAAAGAGTTATTGGCAGGGCAAAAAATCATACGAGATAATCAGCTTGGGATTTCATACCATAATCTCTTTGGCGACTACTTAATAGATGCAACAGCAATTACCATTATAGATCCTTACATTCGTCTGCCTTATCAATTACGAAATTTGATGGAATTGATAAGTTTGATTTGTGCAAAAAAACAAATAGGATCAACCATAAAGCTACATTTGGCAACCAGCAACAATGAGGATTTTATACAAGGAGTTAAAGGAGCTTTTAATCAAATAACAGACTCATTAGCGTCAATGGATATTATATTTTCTTATGAATTTGATGAAAATATACACGACCGTTCGATACAATTAAACAATGGCTGGAAAATAGTTTTAGGCAGAGGCTTAGATATTTGGCAAAAAACAGGAGGTTGGTATGACATCAGTGAATATATTCAAGAAAGACGTCTTTGTAAAGCTTGTGAAATTACATTTCTAAAATCAGAAAATTAAAAATCACTAAAACAGAGAATACTATCTTTAATCACTTTATTTTACCAACTATTGATAAAGAAGTCAGTACCCAATGATGTGAATTTTAAACAATATTGAAAGAATAGACCAGTTCAATAATATTCATAGAAAAAATTTAATTTTCTATGAAGTCATCTTTACTTGTTGCTGGTATTACTTAAAAAATAAAAAAGGTGGCGTCATCACTTTCTCAGTACTTTACACATACTACAATAAACAAATGCTACTCTTGTAAAATCAAAAAAAACGGCTATCGTAATAATTGCTTAGAATTAGTATTTGCTAATAGTACTTTTATAGTGTGGTAAAATAAACCTTCAATAGTGCTTATTTTAAACTTAAATTATCTTTTTTGTTAAAATAAACATTTTTTATTTTATTTATTTTTACATTTACATCAAAATAAATAAAATAATGGCTTATAATAATATTATTCCAACATCAAAAAGAATAGAACGCTTACAATACGAAAACCCCTGGTGGCTCACGGGTCAAGTACAACAAACGTACATGGATATGTCCAAAAGACTATATTTTGATTTGTTCTATCCTTTTGTAAAAGAAACCGAAATAAAAAGAGCGGTGGTTTTAATGGGGCCACGACGTGTAGGCAAAACAGTTATGATGTTTCATGCCATACAAGAATTGATAACAGAAAAAATTTCACCTCAGAAAATCTTTTTTATTGGTATCGACAATCCTATTTATATGCAATTGGGTCTTGAGGATATATTGTTGCTGGCAAAAGAAGCCGTCCATTTAGAAAGTTTGGATGGGTGTTTTGTGTTTTTTGACGAAATCCAATATCTGAAAGATTGGGAACGTCATCTCAAAGTATTAGTCGATTTTTATCCCAAAACAAAGTTTATCGTTTCTGGTTCGGCAGCAGCAGCTTTACGATTACAAAGTACAGAAAGCGGTGCTGGTAGGTTTACAGATTTCATGTTACCTCCATTAACTTTCCATGAGTATATACATCTTAAAGGCTTAAACCATTTAGTACAATCAAAGTCTATTATTTATAACGAAAAAGAAGTACCATTTTTTACTACGCACGATAATAAGGCTTTGAATAAAGAGTTTTTCCATTATCTCAACTATGGAGGGTATCCAGAAGTAGTATTGTCTGAAAAAATTCAGCGTGATATGGGACGCTACGTAAAAAACGATATTGTTGATAAAGTTTTGTTACGTGACCTCCCGAGTTTATACGGCATCAAAGACGTTCAGGAGCTAAATAGCTTTTTCAGTTATTTAGCTTATAATTCAGGTAATGAATTTTCTTATGAAAAATTAGGAAGAGATAGCGGTATTCAAAAAGAAATCATCAAAAAGTATTTAGAATACTTAGAAGCAGCTTTTTTAATCAAGGTCATTCATAAAATTGACGATAATGCCAAGAAGTTTAAGCGGATTACTAATTTCAAAGTATATCTAACAAACCCATCATTACGTACTGCCTTGTTTTCACCAATACAAGAAACTGATAATGAGACAGGTAATATGGTAGAAACAGCTATTTTTTCTCAATGGATGCACAGAGAAAATCTTGATTTAAAGTATGCACGTTGGAAAATGGGTCGCTCTGAAGGTGAAGTGGACATTGTTCTCATTGATAATAAATTATTTAAACCACAGTGGTGTGTTGAAGTTAAATGGAGTAATCGCTATTTTGATAAACCACAAGAATTAAGCAGCTTATTACATTTTTGCAATCAAAATAATTTTAGGGCTACTTTGGTAACGACTATGGACCAAACAGGTAATAGAACCTTGGATAATCTGAATATTACTTTTGTTCCTGCGGCTATTTATGCTTACAACATAGGAGTTGTTACCTTAATTCAAAAATCCAACTGGATGAGCGGGTCACTCTCATAGTTTATTAAGTCATCTTGACTTTTGATAGAATTGTTTAATACTAAAAAATAGTCTGACAGATTTATTTATAGCCAAAGCAAATACAAAATTTAGATTTGTAACATTCAGCAACATTCCTCAAAACTTTTAAAGAATTTTTGTTCACATATACTTATTTTAAAAAAATCTTGAAAATCAAGTGTAAGTCTCTGGTAAACAAGCGTGTACAACTGTTCACAACTCTGTAAACGCTCTTGTGAACAGCTGTGAACAATACAATACTGGAAAAATGACTAATGTTGTGAACAGTCATATCATTCATTAAAAATGACTAATACTTTATAAATATTTAATGGGGTAGGCTATTATTTTCGTTGGTTAAATCCATAAGGAGAAAACTATCAAAGGGATTTTATCTAAGCTTAAGTTTTTTACCTAATTAATTCTGGATTATCTTATAATATCTTTCTAAAATGGAAAAGCTATAAAAACAAATCGGTACAGAAATGTTTCTGTACCGATTTTTTGCTTAAAAAGCCTTTAAAACCTTACAATACTTTTTTCAAGGCTTGTGATAATTTTATTAACTCATCACAAAGACTTTGACTTGCGTTGCTGTTAATGCTGAGGGCAATTTCTTGAATTTTGCTCATTAACACAGTTTTGTGATTCTCTAAATCTTCCGATTTTGATACTTTGGGTTCATTTGTCTGTAAAATCATTGACACTTCTTCCAAAGTTGTGATTGATTTTTCTGGTACTTCTGAAATTTGAGCAAGTTGCTGAATTTCAGATTTTTTGGCTTTTACTTTACCTGATAAAATATCTTTTTTCAGCGAAGGGTCAAGTAAATTGAGTCCTTCAGCAAATTCTGCATCTCTTTTAATCGTCTTCTCACTTACATTATATTGTTTGGCAAGTTTGAGCGAAGTACTTTCTTTTTTGACCTCGGAGGCATAAGGGACATTTTGACCTTTATGCTCATCTCGGACATATTTGCCTTTTTCTAACTTCTCAGCATTGTATCTAATTCCTCTCAAATAAGATGCTTGCTCAGGTATTAGATTCCTTCTACCTAATTGATTATCAATCATATACTCTTTAACTTCTCTTAAATTATTAAAAGAAACTAAATGTATTTTAAAGTTGATTTGATGCTTTTGACAAATGCCATAACGGTTGTGTCCATCTACTAAAACATAAACGGTTGAAGTATCAGTAAGCGTTGTATCGACATTATTTTTAGTGGTTTCCCAAACCATTAAGGCTTCTCTACATCCTTCGGCTAAGATATTTTTTTCTAATTGTTTGTATTCTTCTTCTTGGAGTGGCGGAATTAGATCTCTGAGTTCATCAACAATATAAATTTGTTGTTTGATAGCCTCATGATTCAAAAGACTTTGGTCTTTAATGATTGTTGCAGTACCAAGGCTGCCCATATATTTTTTTGCCATGATGATAAGGTCTTCTGAAATGTTTTATGAATTTGAACAGAATTCTTTTGCCAAATTCATGTAATCTATTGCTCCGTTAGAATTTGAATCGTAATCAAAAATATTAATCTGTGAAATCTGAGATTCTTTCACTGAAACGTTATTTCTAATTTCTGTTTTATAGATTTTGAAATTATTCAATGTTTGGTACACATAGTCAATCATATCACGGTGTACTTTTAGGCGTTTATCAACCATCGTTAATACAATTCCTTCTACCATCAGCTCTGGATTGATTCTTTCACGCACTTGCGAAATCCTTTCAAATAAATTATTGATTCCTTTCATAGCCGATACTTCTGGCTGCAATGTTACCAAACATCCGTTTGAGGCTACCAAAGCTGAATTGGTGAAAATATTTAAAGCAGGCGGACAGTCAATTAAAATATAGTCATACTTATCTTTGAGTGGATTCAATTTATTTTTTAATTGATTTACTCCTCCAACTGCTTGAACCAATTCTAAATCAGCAAAGGCTAATTCTAAATCACTGGGCGATAAATCGTAATTTTCAGCAATTTGTACAACGGGCAATTCTTCATTTTTCAATAGAGCATTTACTACTTGTTTTTCTGGATTGTCAATGCCTAAAGATTGTGATAAATTCCCTTGCGAGTCCATATCTACCAATAATACTTTGAATCCCAATTTATTTAAAGCTCTCCCAAGGTTGATTGTAGTAGTGGTTTTACCTACACCTCCTTTGTGGTTCACAATAGAAATCACTCTTGCTTTGTTGTGTTGTACTTCATTATAGCCGTATTTTACTAAAATGGGATATAGGCTATTGAGATGTTTTGTATTAAGAATCCTATCGCCATTGAGGGCCTTTGAGAGCGTACTCGTTGGAAGCCCTGCTTCTTTTTCAAGAATAGAAACAGAGAGGGCTGGATTTTTTCTTAGGAATAAGATGGTTTTATCGTGCGAAAGCATATTATCATTTTTATTTGTCTTAAAATTAAGATAAATAAAAAACTTTGTCAAGTTTTTTTGACAAATAATAGCATTTTTCTAATAGATAATTTATACTTGTAGTCTTTTAGACTTAAAATCGCTTAATAAGCTTCGTTAAGGAATAAAAATACAGTAGGTAAAATTGTTATAAATAGTCCCCTTAAATTTTTAAATAACTGAAAACCAGTTATTTGTTATAATAAAATCAGTTAAATATAACAAATTTAGGGTACAAAACGGCAAGTGTTAAAATTAACTAAAGCATGGCTCAAAAATGCTGTTTTGATTGGTTAAAATCGCTTTTTTTCTATAAAAATGCTGATAAAGTATAACAAAAATAGGGAAGAAACTTTGCCAACTATAACAAATTTAGGGTTCGCCGAACATTTGTATTTTAATTTCAAAAACGATGAATATAAGAGAGTTTAAAATTAGGGTTTAGCAAAAAAGTACAACAAACCTATTATTTTTAGTAATAAAAAATCAAAATTCGTCTGTTGTTGTATTTTATCTTTGTATTTTCTGTATTTTCTGTATTTTCGGGCGTTGTAACTTACTGATAAACAATTAGTTATGAGCTTTATTATAACAAATTTAGGGTCAACTATAACATTTTTAGGGATTACTATAACATTTTTAGGGAACAGCTATAACAAATTTAGGGATAATTATAACAAATTTAGGGTCAACTATAACAAATTTAGGTATCTTTATATTTATATAAATGTCAGTTTGATGAAAAAGAAGAAAAATGATAGCGATAGCTCGCAATCTGTAAAGCTTATAAGAAAATCTAATAACCTTGTTGAAGGAAAATATCGCTTTGATATATGGGAAATGCGTGTCTTTACAAAGATGCTTACTATGATTTTCCCTGACGATGAAGACTTCAAAGAATACCGTATTTATTTAAAGGACGTCATAGAAGATTTTAATCTTACAACCGACCGTCAAGCCTATAATTTATTGAAGGGAGGGGCGGTAAAATTGATGAAAAAAGAAATTAAAATCGTTCGTGATACAGACGAAGGAGAAAAAGAATTTCTAACGCACATTGCCGTAGGTTTAGACAGTTTTACAAGTAAAAGTCAGGGAAGCTATATTGACATTTCGTTTCACCCCAAAATGAAGCCCTTTTTGTTGCAGTTACAATCGCAATTTTTAATGTACGATGTTCGTAACGTGTTACAATTACAAAGTTCATTTTCGGTTCGAATTTACGAATTGTTGAAACAGTATGAAAAAATTGGGAAACGGATATTTACACTCACCGAATTAAAAGACACACTGGCAGTTGCCGACAAGTATCCATTGTACGCTAATTTCAAACAAAGAGTGATTTTAAAAGCCCAAGAAGACTTAGAAAACTATACAGACATTCGTTTTACTTTTGAAGAAGACAAAAGAGGGAAAGCAGTACATTCAATTATTTTTAATATTTACTCCAATAAAACTGTGGTAGAAGAGCGTAAGCAGCCAGAGAGTAACGAAAATGATGTAAATGAAGAAATGTCCAAAGTATATGATGCTATCAAAACATGGGAAGGCATCAACCTAAAAACCATTAACGAATGGTTGGAAAAATATTCACCTGACTATGTTTTAGAACGAATTGAAACAGTGAAGAAACAGCAAGCAAACGGTACTAAGATTAAGAACCTGATGGGTTACTTGCAAAAATTAATGCAACAAGAAGTACTCTTTGAAATAAAACCCTTGGCGAATACCAAATCAAGCACTGATAAAAAACAACAAAATCTTCTTCAGACTACGATAGAACAAGAAGAGAAAGCTTTGGAATCATTGCGGATTAGCTATTATGAAAACCAGAATGCGATTATCGAGCATTTCTTCAATACAAATCCTACTGTAAAAGAACATTTTATTGAGAGTATAAAACTAAGAGTAGATTACAACAAACAATTGAACATAGAAGAAAACTTACAGAGACCGTCATTTAAAGCAGCTATAAACGCCAAAGTAAAGGAAATGTATCCGTTACTATTCAAAGAACTTGATGAGTCCTTTAAACAGCAAGAAACCGCCATAAAACAATCATTGAGAGCTTTAGGCTGGAAGGGATAGTCATAATTGTATTAAAATATCGGTATTCATGGCGAGAAATAGGATTTAAAACAAAAAAGGAAGAAGCGACGTAGAGATAAACCCATTGGATTTTTGCTCCAATGCTTGTTTTGTAAAACGATGTGAAATGAATGCAGCAGTATGATTATTTCATGATACACTTCATCATCTACATCATAGGATTCTATAATGTCGCATCATAACTAATAATAGCCATATCAATTTCAAGTAACCAAAATGTTTGAAAACGCTACTATCTCAGTTAATATGCTATTGATAAATACTGACGCCGAACGGTTCGCCACTGAAATTTGACTTATAAAACTTGTATCAATTATGTCATCAAAACCTATTTTGGTTAATATTACTTCTAACAAAAAGAATACTAATGACAAAAATTAATCTGGCATTATTGACGCAGAACTTTGCATAGTACTTATTTCTATGACAATTAAGAAAAAAGTCAAAATGAATTGATAATCATTCTATTATAAAAAGGAGGAATACTCCAATGATCGAGAAAATTAAAAAACGACTAAAAATGAGATTGGGAATAGGAGGGAAATTTATACGAACAGACTGCTAACCACCTAACTTAATAAATCAACCGACACAGTTTTGTGAACACTCCCTCTTCTGCAGGCGAAATGTGCAATGCTTCATTGATTTCATATTCAAAATAGCCATACTTTTTAATTAGGCTGTGTAGGTTATAACCCGTTAAGTAATCTTCATGTACAAAAATCACAAAGCCTTTTTCGGCAAATTGTACATTACTTACTTCAATAATTTGACGTGGTTTCATAAAAACCATCGAACCATTATTATTGTACTTGGTTTTTCCGTACAAAACGTAGCCTGATTTAATTTTTTTCAAGCATTAGACTGATTAAAGGATTGGCAGGAGGCGGATAGCCACTTTTTTCATGTAATTCAGAAACGCTTTTATAATGTGTCAATTTGTCCATGGCTGTTGTAGTAATGAGGTTACAAGATAATAAATTTTGAAGTAAATGAAGCTTGTTCGAATTACATCTATTGCCAACAACAAAGGAAATGCCGGTGAAGAAGCCTTAGAGCATTTTTTTGAAGTAGGCTACGACGAAAAAGCCCTTATTGAGCTTATCGGATTAATTACCCTAAGAACATTTACTAATTATGTCTTTGCTAACACAAAAATTACTGTGGACTTTCCTGCGATTGAGTCAATTGCAGGGTAATACTTTAGCCTTCATCCCCCAATCTGTTATCAGTTCGAGGAATGAAGACTGTTATCTTGAATGGATATTAGTTTAGTTGGTGCAACGCCATACGTTTTTTTAAAGGCAAAAGAGAAATGGGATAGGTCTTCAAAGCCTAAATCAAGATAAATATCTCAAGCTATTTTTCCCTTCTCATGGATAAGATAATAGGCTTCTTTGAGGCGTTTTTGTTGTAACCAATGCCTCGGCGAAACACCAAATACTTTCTCAAAATCTCTTTTAAAAGTCGCCAGGCTTCTACCTGTAAGATAGGCAAAACGCTCTAAATGAACATTGAAATGATAATTTTTATTCATGAATGACTCCAAATCAATTTTGTGTGGGTCATTAAAATCAAACAAAATATCCTTTAAGGCAGGATTGGTTTGTAATATTAGCAAAATCCCTTCATATAGCTTTATATCAACCATTTGGGCGTTTTCCAAAATGGTACTTTGGCGATAGGTCAGTAAAGAATTGACGTAACTTTCGAGTAAAGAATTTGTTTGTAGGCTAAATATAAACTGCTCGTGTGGCTTTTGTTCAGAGAGTACTTCGTAGGCTAAACTAAAACTTTTTAAAGTTTCTTGTGTAAAGAAAATACTCAGTGATTGGTATTCACCATTAGCAGGAGGATGTTTGCTGAATTTTAGAAGTTGATTGCGTCTGATAAAACGAAAAGTTCCTTCACCCGATTCATACTGACTATTTCCGTCGCTGAGAATCGAAGTGCCTGTAATTTGGTAACTCAATACATGGTCAGGCACAAACTGCTAACCTTCTCTGCTTTGTTTGTAATAGCAAGAGTAGGTAATACTCGCACGTTTTTTATTCTCGTTTTCAGCTTTCATATTAGGTTCAAATTAATCAGTTTTCAGTATTAATACAATTTTCACAAGCTTTGAATTTTCAATCAACGAGCGAATCAATTCGCTCGTTGATTGAAATACAAGAAATTATGCTTTTTCAATAATTCCTCTACTGCTCAAAAACTTCCTACCCTCTTCTGTTTCAAAGATACTCTCTGCTTCGTCGTGGTCGGTAGAGTTACTTACGGCAAGCCATTTTTCAAACTCAGCTTTTCGGTTTTCATCAGCACTTCTCAAAATAGCCGTTGCTTCGCTTCCCAATACCAAATGCACAGGTGGCTCTGGATGTGATGCCAGTTCAAACATTACTTTAGCAGCTTTGGCTGGGTCTCCCACAGGCACATATTTTCCTGATAAAATATATCCTTTCATACCACCGACAGTAGTTTCATAACCCTCGATATCTTCGGCAAAGCTCATAGATGCACCAGCCCAGTCGGTACGAAAACCGCCCGGTTCAATGGATGTTACTTTGATTCCCAAAGGTGCTACTTCTTTGCTTAGTGCTTCAGTAAAACCTGCCAAACCAAATTTGGCTGCTTGATACATGGTTAGCCCTGGGTTTCCGACACGTCCACCAATAGAACTAATTTGAAGGATGCGTCCAGAACGTTGTTTACGCATAAAAGGTAAAACAACACGAGTGATTTCGATAGGAGCGTATAAGTTCACTTCTAACTGACTACGAACTTGTTCATCAGTAAATGCCTCGGCTGCACCCGTGATACCAAATCCCGCATTATTGACCAATACGTCAATTTTACCAAAATGATTTACTGCTTCAGCAACGGCAGTGTCAATCTGAACCTTATTGCTTACGTCCAACGGAAGAGCTAATACCTGATTAGGGAATTGTTCCACCAAATCATTTAGTTGTGAAACATTTCTTGCGGTGGCAACTACGTTATCACCGTTTGTTAGTGCTTCTAAAGCAAGGCTTTTGAGCTACCTGTAATAAACCAAACCTTTGTCATTTTTCTTGAATTTTGTTTCTGCAAAGTTCATCTGAAAATCATGGGACTTCTTTGTTAGAAAGCTCAATATAGCTTTGTTGAAAAGCTCAGGTATCAGTTTTTTTTGTGGCACAAATCAACGGTTCTATCACAAATCTCCCTCTTTCGTATTTCTGTGCTATTCTTCCGCTGAAATGGGTTAGTCGTTCCAGCATCGAAGACTACGCACCAGTACGTTCAGCCTTTGCAGCCTCTGGCGAAAATCCAGCCACTTGGGAAAACCAGAAGCTACCGTAGAAGCCATTTTGAAAGTAGTCAACAGTGAAAATCCACCTCAAAGATTATTATTAGGAAAAATCGCCTACCATGTGGTGAATCAAGTATATAAAAATCGCCTCGAAGAAATTGAAGCTTGGAAAGAGGTAAGTATTGCCACTCACGGACATTAATATTGATTCACACAACCTGTCAAATCACTTAACAATTTAGAAAATAACTCAGATGAAAAATACATAAGAATTACTCGAAAAAGAATCTTTAGCCTTAACCGCAGCAACTCAATTTGCCATGATTGATGGTAAAAAAAGAGCATATCCTCAGTTTGGTACTGGTGAACACCTTGTTTTAGTGAATAGATTTAGAGGTGTTTTAGACACTTGGGACCCACTTTTTTTAGACGGATTAGCAGTTCAAAATACGGTTATTATTTTCGACTATTCGGGTATTGGTCTTTCGGAAGGCGAACTTCCTTTAAATACCATTGACGTAGCCAAAGAAATTATCAAACTCCTTGACTATTTAGGTATTCAACAGTTTAATGTATTGGGTTGGTCGTATGGAGGTTTGGTTACTCAAAGTCTTATGTTCCTGTATCCCGTACTGATTGCCCCACTCTCTCATTTCGATAAGCACGTTTTTTAGTGCTTTCCCTTTCTCCGTCAACGAGTACTCAACTCGTGGGGGAACTTCGGCATAGACATCTTCCTTTTGGCTACAACATTATGTCTTTGGGCTACATCTTTTATCTAATTTTTATAAATATTGCAGTAGTAAAAAATTATATAAAAGTTACTCAATTGATTTAATATGAAACTGACGCTAACTATCAATAACAAGCCCACAACTTTGGATGTAGAGTCTAATATGCCTTTGCTTTGGCTCATTCGTGATGAGGTAAAACTCAAAGGAACAAAGTTTGGTTGTGGGAAAGCCCAATGTGGGGCTTGCTCTCTTTATGTTGACGGAGAGTTAATCCGCTCATGTTCTTACCCTGTCCAAATGGCAAATGGGAAGAAAATAACTACTATCGAAGGCCTCTCCGAAGATGAAACCCACTTGCATCCAGTACAACAGGCATGGCTTGATATTCAAGTTCCACAATGTGGTTACTGTCAATCGGGTTTTATGATGGCTGCCGCTAAACTTTTAGCAGAAAACCCTAACCCTACCGTTGAGGATATTAAAAACGGTATTTCAAATATCTGTCGATGTGGCACGCATCCTCGAATTATTAAAGTAATTCTTTTAGCTGCAAAATTAAAAAACGATGGAAAACACTGATAAAAAAAACAAAAAGGGATTTTCAAGAAGAAATTTTTTGGCAATATCTGGTTCAGGCTTAACGGGAGTGTTGGCTTTACTCTATTTTGGAAGACAACCCATTAGAAGAAAAATTAGTGACATCGTCTCCGAAATGGAAATAGGAGCAGATGTTTCGGATTTAGACCCAAAATTATGGTTTGAATTGAATGCTGATAATACTATTACCTTAAAATCGCCAAAGGTCGAAATGGGACAAGGTATCTTTACAGGTTTTGCCATGCTTGCTGCTGAGGAATTAGATATTCAGCTTGATAAAATAAAAGTAGTTCATGCCAATTCTAAAAATGGTGTACTTTCAAATACGGGTGTAAGCAATAGCACATCATCTTTTTATGTAATTATTCGTGAAGTTGCAGCTACATTGCGAGAAACGCTCAAACTTCAAGCTTCTAAATTATGGGATATTCCAGTTTCTTCCATCTCTACAAAAGATGGAATGTTGATAAGTGCTGATAAGAAAATATCCTATGCTGACTTAGCCAAGCAAATTAGTAAATGGGAAATTGCTCAAAAGCCTATATTAAGGTCTTCCAACAATTTTAAATATGTAGGAAAAGAAGCCAAAAGAATTGATTTACCAGATAAAATTCTTGGGAAACCTATTTATGGGATTGATGTCACTCTGCCCGATATGGTTTATGGAGCAGTACTTTACAGTCCTTATTTTAATGGAAAACTGAAAAGTGTTGATACGAGCAATGCCAAAAATACGAAGGGAGTATTAAAAATAGTTGAAGAAAATACTTGGATTGGTGTAGTAGCAACTACCCGATTTGCTGCTGAAACGGCTGTTGAAAGAATAAAAGCTGATTGGGACTTTGCCCCAAATATCAACACAAAAGATATTGAAAAATTAATAACTGTCGGTAATGGAAATGAAGTAAATATTCAAAATGATGGTGATACCAATAAAGTATCCAACCAAGCAATCATTGGCGAGTTTCGTACACCTATTGGTTTTCATGCGTGTTTAGAGCCTTCAATTGTCGTGGCTGATTATCAAGATAATAAAGTAACCCTTTACACCTCTTTTCAAAATCCAGCTTATATACAAACTGTTGTCTCAGAAGCTTTAGACATCGAAAAAGAAAATATTGACATTATACCTGCTTATTTGGGAGGTGGATTTGGACGAAAATCATTCAAAAGTAATGTTGTCGAGGCTGTAAAGTTATCAAAGGCCGTAGGTAAACCTGTTCACTTACTTTATACCCGTCAGCAAGAATTTCAAAATGGATATGTCAGACCCAACACGCATCATGTTTTAAAAGGGAAACTGGGGAAAGATGGTAAAATTTTAGCTTTCGAACATGACATTGCTACGGGACCAATGGCGTTCAAGGCTCTTCCTGCCATTGCAGAACCTATTTTAGGAGCAGATTTTGTAGTTGCAGGACATGGCTCTCGATGTGCTTACCAAATTCCCAATATCAAGACTACCGTTTGGCATAACAATCTCCCTTTTGAAACAAGTATGTGGCGAGGAGTGGGAATGTTTGCTAATACTTTTGCGATAGAAAGTTTTATGGATGAATTGGCATATAAGGCGAATGAAAATCCGCTAAAGTTTAGAATTGACCATTGTGATGATACAGTTCAGTTAGGACGAAGAAAAAAAATACTTGAAATAATAGCTGAAAAATCAGGCTGGCATTTATCAAAACCGACAGATATTGGGCGTGGTTTGGCTATTTGCGATGACCGTAAAACAATTTCGGCGGCGGTAGTTGAGGTTAAAATTATAGACGGCTTGATTAAAGTAACCAAGGTTATACAAGCCATTGACCCAGGAAAAATTATTAATCCAGATGGAATACGTCAGCAAGTAGAAGGAGCTACTATGATGGCAATAAGTGCAAGTCTGTACGAACAAGGTACTATCGAAAATGGGCAATTTGAACAAACCAATTTTCATAATTATCAAGTAGTTAGGCTGAGTGATGCACCCGAAATAGAAGTAATTTTACACGAAGGGGCTGATATGCCTTCTGGTGTTGGCGAACCGCCAATTGCACCCATTGCCCCAGCCATCGCTAATGCGGTTTTTAACTTGACAGGGAAACGATTAAGGTCTTTGCCTTTGCAATTGGCTTTTCAAGAAAGTAAATCTTGAGCAATGTGTTTAAAACTTGACCTCAGTAAATAAAAAATAGCAATATGAGAATCATAGCAGTCATCTTACTTGTACTATCCGTATATCTGAGCTTAAAACATGGTTGGGACGCATTTCAACCATTAACGCCTCAACAAATCGAAACAATGAATCATTTAGGTGTTCAACAATCTGTCATGCCCTATTTTGGAGTTTTATCTATCTTTATTGGATTGATGCTATGTATTCCACAAACATTTTTTTTAGCCAATGTTTTGAATGCTATGATTTACATCCTGATAAAGGTTTTATTGCTAAAAGCTGGAGATTACGGATTAGCTCTGTTGGAAACGATATTTATTGCTATCTCCCTAATAATGATTAAATTAAAATATCCTTTCAAACGACACAATCTTTAGTTAAAAATGACTCATTCAAAACCATATAGAATCAAAACAATTAATGAAGGATACCGCCTTTTGGGGCTTCAAAATCCGCATCATCCACTCATCAGTATTATTGATGTAGCTAACTTAAAATCTGAAAGCAATGTCAATGCTGTCATTTTTGACTTTTATGCTGTTTCGCTAAAACGTGGATGTGATAACCTTTTATATGGGCAACAGAAGTATGATTTTGATGGCGGATTAATGGCTTTTATGTCGCCCGGACAAATACTGCGAGGTGAAGAAAATGGTACACCTCCCGACCTTCGAGGTTGGATGATGTTTATTCATCCTGATTTTTTATGGAATACAGCACTTGCTAAAAAAATAAAACAATACGATTATTTTGGGTATGCGACCAATGAAGCCCTTTTTCTATCTGAAAAAGAAGAAAGTATTATAAATAATATCGTTGATAATATCAAATTAGAGTTTAATAACAACATTGATAAATTTAGCCAAGATGTAGTAATAGCTCAGTTAGAACTACTATTTACTTATGCACAGCGATTTTATGAACGCCAGTTTATCGCAAGAAAAATTACCAATAATAGTATTGTTAGTAAATTAGAAGACCTTCTGAATGATTATTTTGATAATGAAGCATTGCTTTCAAATGGGCTTCCAACTGTGCAATATTTTGCAGATAATTTAAATTTGTCAGCCAAATATTTGAGTAGCATGCTCAAACAACTTACGGGTAAAACTACACAAGAGCATATTCACGAAAAACTCATTGAAAAAGCCAAAGATAAATTATCAACTACCGAATTATCTGTTAGTGAAATAGCCTTCGGTTTGGGATTTGAACATTCACAGTCGTTTAATAAATTATTTAAGACAAAAACAAAGCAAAGTCCACTTGAATTTCGGGCTTCCTTTAATTGACTTTTATAAAAACAGGCTTAACATCACTCACAAATGATTTCGATTTAGCCATTCATAAAAGAGGAGATATAAGGTACGTATTTACCCATTCTGGCATTTCGATAAACACATTTTTTTGAGCTTTTCCTTTATCTGTCAACGAGTACTCGACACGTGGGAGAACCCTTGTACCTCAAAGGTTATAACGATTAAACTCTGAAATAAAGTTTTGTCTTGCTAAATTATTGGCTAATGGGATTCCTGAAAATAAACTTTTAACTTCGTTACTGATGAAACTTCAAATTTTTCCCATCTTGATTAATTGTAATTTTTCATCGGGTCGAGTAGCCCAAACCAAATCAGAAACTTTGGGTTATTAACAAGTAAAACCCTTATTAATTCAATAAACAAATAAAAAAATGAGAATTCTTTTTACAGGTGGTTCAGGAAAAGCAGGAAAGTACGTAATTGCATATTTGCTCGAACAAGGACACAAGGTACTGAACGTGGATATAACACCTTTGAATCTTGTCGGGGTTGAAAACCTAATAGCTGACATCACGGATGCTGGACAAATGTTTAATGCCATGAGTTCTTACATAGGCTTAGGTGAATTGGAAGGTGGTAATGGCGTACCAAAATTTGATGCAGTAGTACATTTTGCCGCAGTTCCCAGAATTTTGATTAAACCAGATAATGAAACCTTTCGAGTGAACACCATAGGGACGTATAATGTGATTGAGGCAGCTGTTAAACTGGGTATTAAAAAGATTATTATTGCTTCTTCGGAAACGACCTATGGAATCTGTTTTTCAGATGGACAAACTGACCCGAAATCATTACCACTTGAAGAAGATTATGATGTGGATCCTATGGATAGTTACGGATTATCAAAGGTTGTGAATGAAAAAACGGCACAGAGTTTCCAGCGACGTTCAGGCATTGATATTTATGCTCTCCGAATCGGAAATGTGATTGAACCTCATGAATACGCTGAACTATTCCCACATTACTTTAAAAATCCTGAAGTTCGTCGCAGAAATGCTTTTTGTTATATAGATGCCCGTGACTTAGGACAAATTGTAAATTTATGTTTACAGAAAGAAGGGCTTGGTTTTCAGATTTTTAATGCTGGAAATGACCACAACGGTGCTATTATTCCAAGTAAAGAATTAGTTGAAAGGTTTTTTCCCAACGTACCACTTACTCGTGAATTAGGCGAACACGAAGCCTTGTTTTCTAATCGAAAAATCCGAGAAGTACTTGGATTCAAAGAACAACATCATTGGAGGAAATACGTAAAGGCTGAGTGATTTGTTTTTGGTCATCCCACTAAAAACTGAATACACAAAACAATCAAATTGATAACAAAAATTCATGAAATATCTTCAATTTAGTAATAATGACAAAATCCCAATGTTGGGTTTAGGTACTTGGAAATCAGCCAAAGGTGAGATTTATCAAACCGTTAGAAAAGCCATCGAAATTGGTTATCGCCATTTTGATTGTGCCTTAATCTATGGTAATGAACACGAAATAGGGCAGGCAATTTCTGATGCAATCAATAATAAAGAGGTAACCAGAAATGAGCTTTGGATTACCTCAAAACTATGGAATAATCGCCATAAAATAGTTGATATTCAACCAACTATTGAAATAACATTGGATAGTCTGAGACTTGATTACTTAGATTTATACTTGATTCATTGGCCAGTAGCACTTATAAACAGCGTAAACTATCCAAAAGATGGAAGTGAGATGATTGACTTGAAGCACATTCCTTTGGCGGAAACTTGGCAGGGGATGATTGCTTTAAAAGAAAATAATTTGACCAAGCATATCGGTGTTTCAAATTTTAGCATTAAAAAAATCAATGAATTAATTAATGAAACTGGCGTTTGTCCAGAAGCCCTACAATTAGAACTGCATCCATTTCTTCAACAAAATAAAATTGTAGAATTTGCCAATGCCAACAATATCATCCTCACGGGTTTTTGCCCTCTTGGTTCGTCTGATAGACCTTTGAATAGGATTTCAGCAGGTGAACCCAAGCTGTTTGAAAATAAAACAATTATAGACATTGCCCAAGAGAAAGGAAATACACCCGCACAAATTATGCTTGCTTGGGCAATCAATAGAGGCACATCGGTCATTCCAAAATCCGTAAATCCACAAAGGTTAAAAGAAAATCTGGAAGCGGCTACTATTGAACTTAGCTCTTTAGAAATGGAGAAAATCAATCAATTAGATCAACATTACCGATATATTAAGGGTGATTTTTGGTGCTTAGAGGGCAGTGGCTACACCTTAGAAAACCTTTGGGATGAAGTTTGAAGTAGAGCTGAATCAATAAAGACCAATATGCCTGCGGGGTAGAATAAACTCAAGGCTTGGCTTTAACATAACGCTATTTTCGCCTTTGTTGAGTTATATCCAACAAAGGCGAAAAATGACAGGAGTGATACTTTTTCTACAAAATTATTTACCTAAAATGTTTGAGTCTTCCATACTAAAAAGTGTTGAAATAGCCTCTAACTGAGTAAATAATACAAATATACGCTTGCTATAACCTTTCAACTACGGAGTTTGTTTACCAATCGTTACACTCTCTATTTCGACAAGATGCCTTGGTTAGAATTTGGAACGGTTGCAGATTATAGCTACAAGTTAGTTCTTAAATCGTGTATTCTATCAAAAGCTACTTAATAGAATACACGAGTATTTACAGAACAAGTCTATACCGTATGAAACAAGAGAACAACCTTATTTATACTCTTCAAGTTTCCATTCATTTTTCCAATAGATATTGGGTACTCCTTTTTCCCAAACAATCGGTAGCCAAACATAATTTGCTTTACTTCGAGCATCCCAATCTTCTCTTTTTTCACCAGTTCTATCTATTAGCGTTACTTTAGCATAATTTATAGGGTTGGGTTTATGTCCTAAAAACCTTTGCCTTATTTTTTCAACCTCTTGTTTGGGTTTGTCTGTTCCGCACCATTCAGGCATCCATCTGTCAGCAAGTGCCACATAGAGATTCTTTTTACCCGGTATTTTTATAACCTCAGTAATTTGCGAACAGTATGAACTGTATGTACTATCGGCAGGGTGTGGATTTCCTAAGTCTTTGTATGCTCCATGATAATCATCAAAAGTTGAAATACGACTTTTGTTTGGCGAGTAACCCGTGGTACCAGATGTATATAAATAATGTTTTCCATTTGCTACAAAGTGCGTTGGTGCTTCACGGGTATCGGGTGGAATTAAGCCTGAATAATGCACGGAATATTTTCCATTTACAGAGGTATAATCGTCGGTCAATTCTGCACAAATCAATTCATAGTGTGGTCTTTCATGCCAAAAGTAGCCTTTACCTGTTTTTTCATCCACATACAAATCAAAATCTCCTGCTTCCAGTCCATTGGGGCGTATAGCCTTGTTGGCAATTTTGTAGGGCCCCATAAAATTATTAGCTGTAAGTACCGTCATGAATTGCCCATCTGTACCTAAAAGTTTAATCCAACAAACAAATTTCTTCGTCTTTGCATTATAAATAATATGAGGTCTGTCAATGCCTTGTGAGGGATTTAAAGGTGATAAGGCATCAAGTGTGTCAGGTTGAATGATTAAGCCTCTGTCTTTCCAATTATAAAAGTCCTTAGAGGTATAACATCTTATACCCCAAGTCCAAACATTGCTTCCTTTTACTGTTTTCTCCTTATTTTCTCCATACCAATAATATGTTCCGTCTTTATAAAAGACGGAGAAGCCATGTGCTTGAATCGGCTTTCCATCCGTATCGAGCCACTCTTGGCCTGGTACAATAGATTTGTACCGTTTTTTATTTCCAATTTCCCTGCGTGGTTTAATCTTTTGAGCGGATGAAACAAAATACAACGTACTAAGCAAGGTTGTCATTACAATAAACTTGTATGATAGTTGAAATTTCAAATGATATGTACTCTTATCCATTGTCTGTTTTAAAAAAGTTTAATACTTTCAACAATATTGTTTTATGGCTTTCAACTAAATTGCATGAGTCCTAAAACTAAACGAAAGATTTTATTTTACTTTTAGCTTTACGTCCATCGTTTTATCAGACGAACCACCAACCATAATCGTAAAATCGCCTGATTCAATTACCCATTTCATATCTTTATCATAAAATGAAAGTAATTCTTTATCAATACTGAAAGAAACCGTTTGACTTTCGCCAGCTTTCAGCCATATTTTCTTGAAGCCTTTCAACTCTTTAACGGGTCTTGGCACTGATGAAAAATCATCTCTGATATACATTTGCACTACTTCTGCCCCGTTTCTTTTACCAATATTTTTCACATCAATATTTACGGTTACTTTACCCTGCTTATCCATTGATGGCGAAGAAAGTCTTACATTGCTATACTCAAATTGGGTGTAGCTCAAACCGTATCCAAATGGAAACAACGGCGTAACATCTAAGCCTAAATTATAGCCTCTTCGTGAACTTGGTTTATAACTATAATACGCAGGTACGTGTCCAGCACTTCTTGGAAAGCTAATGGTCAGTTTTCCACTTGGATTGATGTCGCCAAAGAGGGCATCAATCATGGCATAACCTCCTTCTTGTCCTAAAAACCATGCTTGCATGATGGCGGGTACTTTGTCTATCAAAGGTTGAAGATTCAGCGTTGTGCCACTATTCACAACGGCACAGGTAGGTTTTTGCAAAGCTGCAATTTGGTTGATTAAGTCGATTTGTCCATTGAGCATTTCAAGCGTAGATAAGTCGCCGGGTGCACCAGTATAATATCCTTCACGACTGGTAGCCTCGTTTGCTCCAACAAAAAGCACAATGACATCAGCTTGTTTGGCAACTTCTATTGCTTCCGCTATTCTTTTATCATTGTCTTGTCGAGGAACAAGCCTGATTTTTTCGGGAAAAGGACTATTTACATCTGTTAGCCTTACTCCTTCTGAATAGAGTATCTTAATCTTATCGCCATATTTTTCTTTGATAGCCTGTAGAGGAGAAATACAATTTTTGGGAGTAGAAGAATAGCCACCTAAAATACATCTATCGGCATTAGGACCAATCAAAGCGATGGTTTTAATTGCTTCTTTGTTTAAAGGTAAAAAGTTGTTCTCATTTTTCAGTAAAACCATTGATTCACTTGCCGCTTTATAGGCAACTGCTCTTTTTTGTGCATTTCCTACGATTTTTTCGGCGTAATCTGGGTCAACATAAGGGTCATCAAATAAGCCTACTCGAAATTTATTGATAAGGACTTTGCTCACAGCTTCATCCAATTCTCTTTGTGTGATTTTACCATTCACGAGATAAGTTTTCAGGTTTTTAAAACCTTCTCGGTCGGGCAATTCAATATCAATGCCTGCTTTAAATGCTAAAAAACCAGCTTCATCTACTGATGGCGTAATTTTATTGAGATTGACTAAATCGCTTACGGCGTAATAATCAGAATTTATCAGCCCTTTAAAGCCCCATTCTTTTCTAAGAATATCTGTAAGGAGTTTTTTATTGGCATGTGCTGGAATTCCCCACAACTCGTTGTATGTCACCATGATATTCATGGGTTGAGCCTCTTTTACTGCCGCTTGGAAAGGTTTAAAATAGACTTCTCTGGCTTGTCGTTCGTCCACAAAACTCGGAGCAACGTTGTTTCCTCCTTCGCTTTGTCCATGAACGCCAAAATGCTTGAGTGTAGCCGCTACGTGTTTTTTGTCTAAATAAATACTATTTCCCTGATATGCCTTTACTTGGGCTACTCCTAAACGAGCATTGAGAAATGGGTCTTCGCCCATGCACTCCTCGGTACGTCCCCAACGTGGGTCACGCACCACATCTACTACGGGAGCTAACACGTGTTGCCCCCCTCTCGCCCTGATTTCTTCGGCTACATTTGAGTAAACTTCCGAAAACAAGGCTTCATTCCAAGAGCTTGCCAATGCCATTGGTATAGGGAAGTTCGTAGCGTCTTGTACTTGCTGTCCATGTAGCCCTTCTTCGTGTACCATGACGGGGATGCCTAAACGAGTTTTTTCTACAAAAAAACGCTGTATTTTATTGTATTGAATGGCTGCTTGTTTGGGTGGTAGCGTAACATGAAAGCCCGGTAAATTGGGCGTTTTATTTTCATTGCTACGAGCAATTTCACCCAAACCTAAGCCCAAAAGTTTTGAGGCTTTTGTTTCATCAAATACCCCATTGGTGAAGACATCTGCTTTTTGAGACCAAATACATTGCAATTGCATGATTTTTTCATCGAGCGTCATTCTCGAAAGTAAGTCTTTGGCTCTTTGCTCAGGGCTTAATGCTTTATTTTTATAAGGTAACAACTGAGCATATAAATTGGATGTTAGCATCATTAAAAATGCTAACATCCAAATAGTGATTGCTTTATAATTCATTGTATAATGTTGAAGTAATAGCATAAGAAATCAACAGACATCTGATATGCTGTTGTATCATAAAAAGTACTTTTAACGATTTTGCTTATTATTCATCTTGATAGTTTTGTTTTAAAATGATTATATCTTTATGGTATTGATTCCACCTTTCAAAGGATAGGTTTTCCCTTGCCAAACAAACCGTCCTTTTGTAACCTTGGGCAATTCAATTATTGCCTTTAGTTTGTTATTGACTAATTTATAATCCACCTTTATTTTGCCATCTGGGTGTGGCATTTCTCCTTTTATTGTCTGAATATCTCCTAAATGAGGTTCAATTTTAACAGCCTTAAATGCAGGAGCGTCGCTATCAATGCCAAGAATTGTTCTGTAAAATTCAATATTCGGACTTGAACCCCAAGCATGACAGTCTGAACGAGTATTGGTCAAATCAGAAGTTTCTGCCCAAGTAGTCAATCCCATGCTGAGGTTTTCTCGCCATTTATCCAACCATTTTAAATAGTCATTACCTAAACCCGCTTTTATCAAGGCTTGATGCAGATAATATTTAAAATAAATAGAAGCTGGTGCTAATGTCTTATCGGTCAAAAGTTGCTTTGTCAAATGGGGTAAATCTTTGGTGGCAACGATTCCCGTTAAGATGGCTAAGGCATTGGTATGTTGCGAAAAAATATCTTTTTCGATACGGTCGGCAAATAGTTTTTTATCGCTGTCCCAATACTTATCTCGAATAGTTTTGGCTAATAAATCAATTGATTTTTGATAACGTAGAGCCAATTCAGGCATTCCAAATTTTGTTTCTAAATCGACCGCAATTTGGTACGCCCATAATAGCTGCAAGTCGAGCATAGCAGAATTACCGTGTGAACTTGGACCGATACCATCATTCCATTCTTTAAAATCTACCCAATCGGTAAACATCCAATAAGGTACATCTTTCAATGAGCCGTCTGCTTGTTGGTATTTTTTGAAATATTCAAAAACCTGACGAACACTTCCCATTTTAGCCCTCACAAAGTCTAAATCTGTCCCATAGCGACTATAATCATGTAAGATTCCAATATACCATAATGAAAAAGTGGGAATATACTGGGGCGTATAAGAAGGGTGACGACTGGAGGTTAGCCCTTCTGGGATTCTTGAGAAATCCATCAAATTGAGTGCATTTTTCACTAAACGGTCATCGCCTGTATTGTAAAGCGAAACCAACGCTTGGATACGCCCATCGCCAATATATTGCAATTGTTCATAGTACGGACAATCCATGTAAGTTTCTGTAGCACATAAACGAGCGGTTCGCCAGCCAATAGTCAGGAAGTTGTCTAACTCTGGAATACTGCTTTCAATTTTCGATTTTAATTCAAAAGGATAGCCTGTAAATGTGCCATAGATGTCGTTTAAAGTAAGTGGACTTTCTTGCGTTTTAATGGAAAGTTCAACATAACGATAAGTACGAAAAGTAAGCGTTGTGAATTTTTGATTATCACTTCCATCAGAAATGAGGCTATCGGTTCTACCGATAAATTTCATCCCCTCAATATCGTTTCGGTTTGCTTTTATGGGAAACTCTTTGAACAAAGCTTCTGCATATTTCATCGTAATACTTGCCTTTTTTCCACCGCTAAAAATTACGTTTGGATACGCATTGGTCAGATAACTTTGGTCCAGCATGATTCTAACGCTTGTATTTGCAGGTATGGTTATCTCTCTTTTAGTCGATGGGAAATCAGCAGGAAGTAAAACATTACCTTCCTTTTTCGCTATTTTTTGAAATCTTTCATCTCGCAACTCCATTTGAGGGATGGATGAAGGAACAAGTCGCCAACCCGTAGAAAAGCCATTATAACGGTAGAAGTTTTTAGGCATTCCATTAAATAGCTTCTGGGCATTTTGCCAATGTGCGTCATTAAAAGTTTGAGATTGCCAATTTTTAGGATGTTTTTCAAGTTGGCGAATTTCGCCAGAGCCTGCAACATAATAAGTATTAATATTGAATACCAAAGGTGCATAGCTATCGTCTTGAAGGCATTTCCAAGTTTCGTTTGTATTAAGAAAAGCCTCTTTGTCACTTGCACCCTGTAAAATAAAAGCGGTACGGAAAGTAATTTGAGCTTCGGGTCTAACTTCTCCTTCGTTCCAAACTTGGGCAGCAATGATATTATTTCCCTCTTTTAGATAAGCCGCAATATCAACGGTTTCATAATTCCAATGGTCGAGGTCGCCACGGGCAGGGCCAAGAGAAACCAGCTTTTCATTCACGAAAAGCTTATAACGATTGTCAGCAGAAACATGAATAGTGAAAGAATTGGGCTTATGACTAAGTTCAAAAGGTTTGCGGAAGTAATACACTCCATAGGCATTCGGATTGATATTTTGAGGAGTAATCCAAGACGCTTGCCAAGGTTTAAACAATAAATCAGGATTTGTATTTTGTGAAAAAAGCTGATTTACACAAATCATACAAATCAAAAGAAATGCAATGCTATATCGAGTAATTATTTTCATTGGGAGTAAATATTTCATTGTAGTAAAGCAGAGATGATAACCTGTTAAAACCTTGGACTTCCCATCGCTCTGCAATTGACAAGCCATCTTTTAGCAAAAAACTATTGAACAATAACCCTAACCCTATCCAAATTCTGGATGCGTGCAAAAGGCGTTTTACTGTCTCCATCTCTTTGTGATGCTACTCTTACAGTAGGGAAATAAGTACCTTTTGTCGTAAATTTATAAGTAATAGAAACGCTTGCTTGGCTATTTTTGGCATCAAATGTTATCTTTTTAGAACTAATCGGGAAATCTCCTTTTCCATCAAAATCCCATTCTGCCGAAACCAATTTGCCTGTGTTTTTAGGTACATCTACCACTGCGGTAAAGGTTAGGGTTTGTCCTTGTTTGATTACTTTTTTCTTCTCGCCTTTTACCGTAAGTTTTACAATTGGCTGAATGCCCTTACGTTCAGCAGTGGTGGAAGGCACGATTACTTGACCATCTTCGATTTGATAATTAGTAGAAGCTGACGGAGTAATTCCCTTTTCACACCAAGCACTCAGGTCACGCAAGGCTTGTTGCAAAACGCCTAAATAACTTACCGTTCTGGTTGGGTCTTCCTGCTTAGACAAATCGCCATGCAAAGCACGGTCGGTGTACCATAATCTGAAATTATCATCTGTTTTTTCTCCTAAATTCGCTTTTACCATATCTCTGTAAAAGTCGCCTTGCCAAGCAAAAGCCTCTCTGTCCCAAAGTGAACAAAGTAGAATCATTTTACCTTTGAATTTTCCAGTTGGTAACACTCCTGCTGCACCTCTGGTAAATAATGGGCCTAACAGAAAAGGACGTTGCGGGTAAATCGGTTTACCTTCTGCATCACGAAATTGGTCCCAAACTTTATATTCTTTACCGGGAACTTGGTGACGGTGATAAGTTTGAACAGCTAAGAAATTAGAATTGTCGATATATACTTCATCTCCAACTTTTATTTTGGCTAAAACCGACAAATCAACAGGGCCAAAAACCACTTTATCATCTTTGATACTTGCCAACTGAATCGTTTTACCAGCGGCTTCCCCTGTTTTTATGACCAAATCGCCACCCATAAAATTGACATCGGGTAGTATATCTTCAATTTGAAAAGCCACAGGCATTTTCCCTTCTACGCCTCCCATGCTTTTCCAAGCCAAATCAGCCGAACCTCTTTCTCCAGCCGTTTCAGGTTCTTTAATACCCAATTTTACGGCCTCATCAATGTTAATACCTGCTTTTATTTTGGATGTTTTCTGAAGTCTTGCCTTCAAAAGTGATGCCGTCGGATTTGCTCCTAAATACCCCTTTACTTTCCAGAAATCTTCAAAAAATTTAGCATCAGCCATTCTCATTCCTTGATACAGAGCAATGAATCCCCATAGTTTTATAGCCAAACCAAGATTGTGGCGGAAAGCCCATTTTGGTAACTTCGCTCAAGGCTTCCTTTTCTTCTGCGTTCAATCCTGCATACATATCTCCACTGCCACCTGCATCTAAGGCATCAATAATTTGAGGAAACTTATCATGTAGTATTCTCATGGCGTTCATTCTTGCAGCAAATACGTTAGGAATAGCCATTGGCGAGCCTAATACATAAGGTACTACACCATCCCACACGCCATCAGTATTTTCGATACTTCCAATAGTACGGTAAGCTCCACCACTTCCTCCAAAAGCATAGCCGTATGTACGATGAGTACCATAAAGTTTGCCTGCAACAATTTTAGAGAAAGAAGCCGAAGCGGCATTTGCCCTAAATGCTCCAATTGAAGGGTCTGAATTAAAAGATGGTTTAGCAAAATCTACTTTTCCACCTCCATTCGTTTCGATAAAGTATGCTCCACTACTAATCGAAAAACTAATTTTGTCGTCTTCTCCCTTTGCTCCTTGCGAAAGATTTTCATTATCAGGAAAAGGTGTGATATACTGAAAAAAACGACCTTGATAATTTTGTTTTTCTGGAAAATAAAAAGAGAAACGAGTTTCTGTTCCTGCAAATCCACCGTGAATATAGCGATGGCGAACGGGCGTATTACGCCATTCATCTTGGTCGATATAAGGCGATTTGAAGAGCGTATCCTTTGTGGATAATTGGTATTTAGCTTTCAAGTTGTCTTGTGCATGCACTAAACATACAACCAAACAAAGAATGGATGTTAGGAGGATTTGAGAGATTTTCATTGGCTTGAAATATGGATTATTACTCAATAATATAGTCTTAAAATTAAGTTAATCCCGTCTAAAGGATAAGTGTACATTTACTCTTATTCTTTAGACGGGATTAGGCTTAGTGCTTAGTTAAAGTTATAGCTTATCGTCAAATAAAATGCTCTTGGTTGGGTAGTGCGAGCACCCCAAACAGCATTTGGATTTGCCTCACGTTGAGCTTTAGTAAAGTTTTCAGGCATCGTACTTGCTGGAAAGCCTCCAGGAGGATACCAGCCAGTAACACCAAGTGTATTTAGCACGTTGTTGATATTAAAGTTGGCGTTGATATTTTTGGTGATATTGTATCCAAAAGCAAAATCTAACTGGTCGTAAGCTGCCATATCAAAAGCCCCAAATGAGTTTGCTGGAGACTTACCTACATATCTCCACGATAGCGAAGTATTAAATTTATCAGTATTATAACTTGGCGTAATTGAAAAAAGTACTTTAGGCGTTAAAGGAATAGACGCATCTTTGACTTCAATAATTTTATCATCAGCCTTTCCTGGATTTCCTACATCCCAAAAGCTTTTATACACAGATTTCGGGTCTTGTAATGTAAGATTCCCTCTTACATTGAAGTTAGCAGAAATTTTTACATTACTTTCCAATTCTATACCGATAGATCTTTGTTTGCTATATACAGGAGGTGTATTGTAAAAGGTGTTTGCAACTGTATCACTGGCAAAAGCAGATTCTGCTAAATTACTTGTCTGACTATAAAACGGTGTTACGAATAAGTTGAAATTATCGGTTTGTACTTTGTAACTGAGTTCAACCTGTGTCATTTTGATTGGTTCAAGATATAAAAACTCAGAAGATTCTTTTGTACGAGGTTGTGTGATTCGGCTAATATCTGGTGCTTTTTGACCAATAGAGTAACGTACATATACTGCTTGTTTGTCGTTAATCTTATAATTTAATGCACTCGAAAATGATAAGCTTTTATAAGTTCTATCATACGACCAAGGAGTTGTAGCAACTAATGACAAATTATCATATTCGGTCAATGGATTTTTGTCATAGCCACCTGCGAACAAAAGTGGAAAGTCAAGCTGACTGGTACTTTGGGCTTCGGCATTACCTACAAACTGAGTGTAATTGTATCTAAAGCCGTAATCTAAAGTAAATTTATTCCCGATGGGAGAAGTTTGTCCAAAAAATACATCCAATCTGTTATTGGTCAGTATATTATGGGCATAAAAGATACCATTATTTTTATAACCAAAAGGAGTAGTTACTTGCGTTACAGTACCATTAGGAGCGGTAATACTTACATCTAATGGCGAAGGGCGATTTTCTAATGTTGACAAATATTGTCCTGCAAATCCACTTTCATGATCTACTTTCGACCTTCCAAAATAAGCACCAAAGGTAAAGTTTGACTTACCTACTTGTTTATGAACTTCTAATTGGTCAATAATTTCATCAACATTTACATTGAGAGCATTGCCCATACCAAAAATAAAACCATTATTAGGTAGTTTGTCCAATTGGGTACTAAATACACCTCGAGCCGTTTGGGTACTTCTGTAATACTCTTCTCCTGTTAGGGCATTTTTCACACTCAACGTACCGATTCTTGGTGTACCAAACAAAGTATTTGGACTAACATTACCCCAGATTCCTGGCAAACCTGTTGCGTCAATTCCTGTTGTACCTACACCAAGTACATACTGCATATTCCATCGAGAAGATTTATTTGAGTATTTAAAGTTATTACTGATTTTCCATCCATTCTCAAAACTTTTTTCAAATTGAAGCCCAACCATCTTTTCCTTGTTGTGAATCAAATCTTTAGGATTGAAATTTACTTCTGGCCCATTAGAAAAATAACGATAATTAAACTGTGCTTCACCAGAACCTACAAAAGTGTCTGTGTCTTTAAATCCAGAGGCTATTTGAGGATTATTAAAGTTTGTGTAGGGTAAAAAATCAAATGTTCCATTGCGGTCATCAAGTAATTTGGCATATAATTTCACTTTTCCCCCTTTGAAAGTTTTCACTAAATTAGCTCTCACTTGTCCTCCGTTATTCATCGAAAATCCAGGATACCTTGCACCATCGCTTTTACGATAAAAACCTCCTACATAATAGGTCATATCTTTGTTGGCATTGAGAGAACCCCCGAAACCTAAGTCTGCTCTAAAATATGGATTTGTATTACCTTCAAATCCATATTTTAAGATAGCAGTAGCTTCAAAATTCGGACCACCTTCTTTTGATACATAGTTAAAAAGTCCGCCAGGTGCGTCAGAACCAGTAATTGACGCAGACCCACCACGCACTGCTTCAACTCTTTTGAGGTTAACATCTGCTCTCAAATAAAAATCTGGGCCGATGCCACCACCCGTTAAGTTTGAAACAGGTAAACCATCTTCTTGCATTGACACATAGAAATAACCTGAAGAATTATCGTTTCCTACTCTGTTTACGGTAGGTGTTCCCCTAACGGTTACTTGGTTATCGACCTCTCCAACAGATGAGTTTACAAAAACACCTGGAATATTTTTTAGTAAATCTGCGGCACTAACAGGAGCGAGAGTTCTCAGCTCTCTGGCTGTGATTGTACTGATTGCCACCGAAGCATCTATCCGTTTTCGTTGGTCAAAAACACCTGTTACAACTACTTCTTCTAATGCAGCCTCTGTTTCAACTAAAGTAATTTCTACCTCTGTGCTTTGAGGTACTCTTACTGTCACTTCTTTGGTTGCATAACCTACAAATGAAACAGAAAGCTTAACTGTACCAGCAGAAAGTTTGTCTAAAGAAAAACGACCATCCTGCCCACTGGTTGTTCCTTTTGATGTTCCTTTGACAACAACGGATGCTCCAATTATTGCACCGTTATTCTTGTCAATAACTTTACCCCTAAGCTGTTGAGCAAAGGAAGTGCTTGCGCTCACCAATAAAAGCATAAGTGTAAAAATTAACACTCCTTTGGTGCTTCTTTGTGCAAGTACACTACTGTAATTATTCTTTTTCATAAAATATATTGTGATTGATTTAATACAGATAAGCACTTATCTGCATAGACGAATTTGATTATTTCATGACAAAGTTATACAATTATTTTATAATTAATAAAATATATACAATATAAATAATAATATTTATACATTATATTTAATAGAATATGTTGATTAAAATGAATAATTTTGGCGACATAAAAAGTGACAGTAAAGCAGAGTCAGGTCTTTTGAATAAAGACTTGACTCTGCTTTACTGTAAATAATTAAATACAATGGATATACAGAATTTTATTAATCAACTATCTATCGACTGCGTGATATTTGGGTATGAGAATCAACAATTAAAGGTTTTGTTGTCGAAGTCAAAGTTTAAAGGGGATTTTTACACTCTTCCGAGTGGATTTATTTTTCAAAATGAGGATATAGAAGAGGCGGCTCAACGTGTTGTTCAAGAGCGAACAGGTATCACAGATATATACTTGCAACATTTTAATGTATTTGGTAAAGTAAGTAGAAAAAGAGAAGAGTTTTTGGAAAAGCTAATCAAACTGAATTATTCAGAAAGTGAAGACCAACAAAGGCAAAGTGATATTTACCAATGGTTTACTAAACGATTTGTTTCTATTGGCTATTACTCTTTGGTAGATATTCAGCAAGTAACGCCGCAGCCATCTGATATAGACGAGTCTATTGGTTGGTATCCTGTAAAGGATTTCCCTACTCTTATTATGGATTACAACGAGGTTTTGGAAAATGCTTATTTATGCCTCCAATCAGACATTCAAGATTTGTCAAACATATATCATTTATTACCTGAGCAATTTACAATGAAAGAGGTTCAGGATATTTATGAAACTATCACAGGGAAATATTTTGCCAGAACAAATTTTCAGAAAAAAGTACTCGACTTAGATGTTTTAGAACGCTTAGATAAAAAGTTTACTGGAGCTAAAAATAAAGCTCCTTACTTATATAGGTTTAAAAAATAGTAGGTTGAAATCGGGCAAGTCATCAGCATTTATTTTATATTGTTTCTAAAGGATAATTAAAGTACTTTGAATATATACCTTTAGCTGTAAGAAAACAAAATAGCTTTGAGCCACAAGCTCAAAGCTATTTTGTTTTCTCTGTTTTTAAATAAGAAATTGCTACTATCCATGAGCGGCTTCTGATAAATCACTCAATTGCTCCCACTCGGCAATGCGACCTGCATATACTTGTTTAACCCACGGCAAAGCTGTTTTCCCAAAGAAAGCACGAAGTGGTGGGTTTTCAGCATCAACTATTTGCAAAATTGCTTCTCCCGTTGCTTCTGGATTGCCATTAGGCATCGCTTTGAATTGTTCATAAACAACAGATTTCAGTCCGTCATAAACGTCAATAGACTTACTTGTTACGCCCGAAGCTCCAGAGAAATCAGTTGCATAAGCAATTGGTTCAATCAAAGTTGTGTGGATGCCAAAAGCTTTGATTTCAACTGCCATACTTTCACTAATGGCTTCAATCGCCCATTTGGAAGCATTATAAAGACCCAAAAGTGGAACAGTGGCAATCCCTAAAACACTGGATACTTGGATAATATGACCAAATCCTTGATTTCTCATGACTGTAATAGCGGCTTGAGTCATCCATAAAGTACCAAAAACATTCGTTTCAAATTGGTCACGAGCTTCTTGTTCACTTGCTTCTTCTACTGTTCCAAATAAGCCATAACCAGCGTTGTTAATCAACACATCTAATTTTCCAAAATGTTGTTGAGCTTTGCTTACAACCTCAAAACACTGTGCTTTATTAGTAACATCTAATTGAAGTGCAAGTACTGAATTGCCATATTGAGCTACCAAATCGCTTAATGATTCTGTATTTCTGGCGGTAGCGACTACCTTATCGCCTCTTTTTAAAAATGCTTCTGCCCAAATTTTCCCGAATCCACGAGATGCTCCTGTAATCAAAATTATTTTGCTCATGATTGTTGAAGTTTATTTATAACTAATTTTTAAGAAATGTATTGATATAACCTGTTGATAATTCTGGATATTGAAACTGTGGTGCATGACCAGCTACGGGGAAGGTAATCAGTTGCAGTGATGGTGCTTTTTTCATTAATGGATACCAGTTTTCTAAAGCAAAAGAAATATCATGGTCTCCTGAAAGTACTAATACGGGGGTTTTTAGGGTAGCATAAGCCTCTCTAAAATTATCTTTGTCGAGATGAATCGCTTCATTTGAAGCAAAATAACGTCCAAATAATTCTTGGGTTGCTGGAACTTTAGAAACGTCCATGCGTTGCATGATCCTTTTAATAGATGCTTGGGCAGATGCTACACTCGCCTCTGATTTTGGTTCGAAAAATAATACGACAAAATCATTAAAATCATTGCTTGGCTTTAATGCTCTTTCTAAAAAGGCAGGCTCAAAAGGTACTTCATTTTTTCCCATTGGGTTACTGCCAATAATTACTGATTTAAGTACTCTTTTTGGATTTAAGAAAGTAACATATTGTGCCACCCAGCCGCCGTAAGACCAACCCATTACGTTGAATTTGTCGATTTTCAGATAATCGGCTATTTTAGTTACTTCGGCTGCAACATCTTTAATATCAGTAGGTAACGCTCCTTCTGAATAACCTATGCCAGAATAATCGAAAATAATTACGGTATTTTCTTTGGCCAATAAATCAAGAAACAGTGGGTCCCAAGTATCTAATGTTCCTCTGAAACGGTTGGCTAAAATGATAGGCGTTCCTTTACCAAATTTGCGATAGGCTATCTTTTTGCCATCAATTGAAGCATACTGAGTTTTTGTGGTTAAAGCATTTTCAATCATATTATTTTTGGATTGTTGTGAAAAACTGTTGTAACTGAATAGACTGGACAACATGAAAATGATTACTAAAGGCATAAGGATAGCGATTACCTTATGATTAAAATATATAGGATAATTTTGGGATGCTTTATGCGATGATACAGCATCAGATTTTACATTTTTATGACTCATCGTTGTTTAGTTTTAAAATTACTTGTAAATTTACTTGCTTTTTGCAAGTGACATCACAAAGGTAGAGTAAATCACTTGTATTTTGCAAGTGATTTTAAATATATTTTTTATGGCTAATACAAAAAAAAGATCGGAATGCCCTATAAGTAATTCGTTGGAAGCATGGGGCGACAAATGGTCGCTGTTGATTATCAGAGATTTAATGTTTAATGGCGTGTGTACTTATGGGGATTTCATGAAGTCTCCAGAAAAAATTGCTACCAATATTTTAGCATCAAGATTGCTGGATTTAGAAGAAAATGGAATTATTACGAAGGAAATACATCCAGAAAATAGAACTAAATTTTTATACAAACTGACAGAAAAGGGGGTAAATCTATTTCCACTTATCGTAGAAATAAATTTATGGGCTGAAAAATATTACCCTGTTCCAGAAGAAAGAAAAGAAATGTTAGAGGAAATTCACAGAGACAAAGAGGCTTTTATAAAAAACGGAATGGCAAAACTTAAAGAATAGAAAAATCCCAAATTTAATAATTTGGGATTCAGCAAGGATGTATCTAATGAGGTTGCGACTTTTAAATATAAAATCCTCCTGTAACTTCAATACGTTGAGCATTAATCCATTTTGATTGCTCAGAGCATAAGAATACGATTACGCCACCGATGTCATCAGGTAATCCTACTCTACCTAAAGCAGTCTGACTGGCTAAATATTCACTAAAATGACTATTATCTCTTACTGCACCACCACCAAAATCAGTTGCAATTGCTCCCGGAGCTATTGAATTAACTCTGATTTTCTTAGGGCCAAATTCTAATGCTTGATAACGAGTTAGAGCGTCGATTCCCGCTTTCATAATCGCATAAGCAGACCAGTTTGCCAAGGTAAAACGAGCTAAACCAGTGGATGTATTCACAATACTTCCTCCTTCGTTAATGAACGGGAGTAACTTTTGCGTAAGGAAAAAAGGTGCTTTTAGGTGAGTAGTTGCCATTTCATCATAGGCTTCTTCTGTCGTTTCTTCAATAGAAGCGTAGTAGCCTGTGCCTGCATTATTCACTAAGGCATCAATTTTTGATGCACCAAAGTCATTTGCTAAAACACCTTTCAATTCAGCAATAAATCCATCAAAAGAAGCTACTTTTCCTAAATCCAACTGAAGACTTGTTGATTTTCTTCCAAGGGATTTAATTTCATTGACCACATTTTCTGCCGCTTCTTTATTTGACTGATAAGTGATAATAACATCGAAACCATTGTTAGCCAATTGAAGTGCTGAATCTTTACCAAGTCCACGACTACCGCCTGTTAATAAGACGATTTTATTTGCATTGTTTGCCATTGTTTTATGTTTTAAAATTACAATGCAAAGTTGAGCATAGTCAGGTGATAAGTATTTGCGATAATCAAAGTGATATTTGCAAAAATCAAACAACTACTCTCTAAAGGTCAAAGGCGACATTTGGTTATGTTTTTTGAAAAAGTTAGAAAAATGAGCCACCTCATCAAAACCCAAGGTGTAAGCAATTTCTGAAATATTCCAATGCGTTTGTTTCAATAATGCCTTTGCCTCTTGATTGATTCTGCTGGCAATGATTTCCCCAGTTGTTTTTCCTGTCGTTTCTTTCAACACTCGATTAAGGTGATTGACGTGAATGCCCAAACTATCGGCATACTCTTTTGGGGTTTTTAATACCAACATTTGTGTGGTATTTTCTATCGGAAATTGACGTTCTAACAGTTCAATAAATAAAGATGTTATTCTGGCCGAAGCCGTTTTGATATTTCCAACAGGAGCAATGGGTTTTAGTTTTTGACCAAAATGGATAAGTTCCATTAAATAATTGCGTAACAAATCATATTTATATTCGTAATCTGAGTTGATTTCAAGGTGCATTTTATCGAAAAGTGCATTAATTTGCTCAAACTGCTCTTTGGTCAACTGATACACAAAATCACTTTGACTGGAGAAAATAGGAAGATTGTCAATCTCTAATCCAACTTTTGATTTAGCTAAAAACTCTTTGGTAAAAACACAGAAATGTCCCGCTTGATTATTGTCTTGGGGGGTGTAATTATAAGGAATCTTAGGCGTTGCAAATAAAATTCCAAACTCCTGTACTTCGATAGTTCTATCGGCAAATTCTACTTTGTTTTTGCCGGCAATCAAACTTATCTTGTAATAGGTTCTTCTATTATAGGGCATTTCTGGTTTGCCTTTAGTTGCTTTATACATTTCGGCCACATCAAAAACATTAAAATGCCCAATATCTTTATTGACATTTGCACTCAGAATACTATCTAAATCTGGATTATTTCCTCCCAGAATTTCTTCATAAAACTGTTTTATTGTTATTGAGCTCATCAGTATATTTGTAAAATTCAAATATAAGTGTTTATTCCAAGAGTAGCTTATTTTAGTTGATATGGTTTACAGATAATTTTTATTATCGAGCATAAAAAGAAAATTACTTTACTCACTGTAGTTCATGGCATCACCTTGATTTGATAAACTTTTTTATTTCTTACAAACTTGGGGCTTAATTATTAGAGTAAATTTTAAAAGAATATTAACTGCTACAAAGCTATCAACCCCATCTTCATCGCCGCAATTACGCCACCATCCATCAAAAAATCGCTTCCTGTTACAAAGCTCGAATCAGGGCCTAAAAGATAATGGGCTAATGTAGCTACTTCATCTACAGTACCTACTCTTTTAGCCGCAGAAGCCGTAATCATGGCACGGTAGCCATCACCAATAGGAGAGTCTAACTCGTGTTTTGCTAAGGCAGTTAAAATGATACCCGGGCTAATAGAATTTACTCTCGCACCCCTTTCACCCCATTTGATACTCTCGGCTTGAATACGGAGATGATTGGCTCTCTTAGAGAGGCAATACGCATAAGTAGTATTGGGTACATTAGCAGGCTGCAATACAGGCAAGCTAAGTAATTCATTGGCTGGCGTAACTGCAAGAGCCTTGTTTGTTTCCGCTCCTAAATCTGGAATCATGTGACCAGCCATACTTGAAATATGGATACCTGCACCACCTTCGGCAATCACCTTTCCAAATTCTTCCAATACATAAACCGCACCCACTAAATCAACCTCCAGTAATTTTTCGACCGATGCCATGTTGGGTGAAAGGCCTGCGGTATTGACTACTTGTAAGACATTTCCTAAGCTTGTGGCTTTGGCTACCAATGCTTCTACCGAACTAAGCGAAGTAACATCTGTTTGTTGGGTTTCTACTACGTAGCCCGTATCTTCTAAGTCTTTGGCTGCTTGTGCCAATAAATTGTTACTGATGTCGGCTAATAAAACTACTTTTCCTGCACCTTCACGTCTGGCGATTGCCATTCCAATACCACCTACGCCAATGATTACTAAAACATTTGATTTCATAATTTGCTTTTTGTTAATTTTTAAAATGTTGAGGCAACGGAGCTTAGGATAATCCAAGCTCCATTGCGTTTTTCTAACTTCATTTTTTGTTGCAAACGCCAAGTATGTCGGCTTCCCCAAATTCTTGCATCTACCAAATCTTGAGTAAGTACTTCTGCTGTGTTGCCATTCACTTTGATAGTATGGTTCACTTCTTTGGCAGAATAGTACTTCATGCTTTCTCTGGCAACTTCATCAAACCATTCTGCTTTTGGCTGTACATAACCCGTCATGTGTGTGAGGGTATAGTTTTTATCAAGAATTTTGTTCATGGCTACCGTGTCACGGGCAATCATTAGTTCAGCCAATTGCCTCACTACAGCCATTACGGCTGAGTTTTCATCCTCTATATTATTTTGCATAGCAAACGAGTTGTTTTGTGTACAAGCCGTCAGGCTTATAAAGCAGTAAATGACCAATAGATGCTTCATGATTATTTGCCGACTCTTGCTTGTAATGCAGCTGGGTAGCGGTCGCCCACTATTTTAATTTCTTCCAGTGCGTTCTGTATTTCTTGTAAATCGTTGGCAGACAATGATACATTTACTGCACCCACATTTTCTTCCAATCTGTGAATTTTTGTAGTACCCGGAATCGGTACGATGAATGGCTTTTGAGCCAACAACCAAGCCAAGGCAATTTGGGCAGGGGTGGCGTTGTTATCTTGAGCAATTGTTTTCAATAAATCAACCAACGTCTGATTCGCCTTTCTGTTTTCTTCTGTAAAACGAGGGACGATATTACGAAAATCTGTTGGGTCGAATTGGGTGGTTTCATTGATAGCACCCGTTAAAAAGCCTTTTCCCAGTGGACTAAAAGGGACAAATCCGATTCCTAATTCTTCCAAGAGCGGAATGATTTCATTTTCAGGCTCACGCCAAAACATAGAATACTCACTTTGCAACGCCGTTACGGGCAAAACCGCATGAGCCTTACGAATACTTTGTACACCTGCTTCACTCATGCCAAAATGTTTTACCTTACCTTCTTGGATTAACTCTTTGACAGTTCCTGCTACGTCTTCTATCGGAATATTAGGGTCAACACGGTGTTGGTACAACAAATCAATCACATCTGTTTGTAGATATTTCAAAGAATTTTCTACCACCGCTCTAATATTCTCAGGGCGACTATCCACTCCTTTCGTAGCATCGCCGTCCTTAAAACCAAATTTGGTAGCAATCACAACGTCCTGTCTGAACGATTTAACCGCTTTTCCTAAAAGTATTTCGTTACCTCCTTGGCTGTATGCTTCTGCGGTATCGAAAAATGTAATGCCTTTATCATAAGCTTTTTGAATCAAAGCTATGGCATCGTTTTCGTTGGTTGCGGGGCCATAGCCAAAAGTTAAACCCATACAGCCCAAGCCTATTTCGGATACTTCTAATCCGCTCTTTCCTAATTTTCGCTTATTCATTGTTTTGTTAATTTTTGTTTAGAATGTAATAGCTATGGATTTTAGAATAATCCCTTTGCCCTTACTTTTTTTTGAGTTGTATCGTTTTCTGGAAATGCTAACTGCCATTTTTTCGGATAAAAAAAAATTGACCGACAAATGGGGCTTTGTCTCCTTCAATTTTTTCGGAGATATTTACTTACTTTCTAAAACAGTAGCGTGCATTGCTAACACTGTCCATGGTTTTTGGGGATTGGGTCTTGTAAATACCTCAATATAAGAAAGTGGCAAAATGATTTTATTGCCCGAAACTGTTACTGTAAATTTCCCTTTTCCTACAACAGTAGCCGTATTGTTGACAACCGTAGCAAGGCTTTCGGACACATCAATGCTATTATGAACAAAGTTGCCACTGCGAAGCACAGTAATGTACTGCTTTTTATACTGACTACTTCCGTCACCACCAACGACAACGAATTTCTCATCAAATACTTTTTCGAGTGAATCAATCTGATTTGTTACCTCCCAAGTAAAGATTTTTTCAGAAAGTTTAAGAATATCCTTTTCAGCTCTTGTTTGTGAAAACGATTGAAAACCCATTAAAAGGCATACGATTAAAAGAGATTGTTTCATGGTAAAATATTTTTATTCCCGTTTGAACTGTGTCAACGTCTTAATGACACCACAAAATTCCTTCTTAATTATTTTCAAAAAGTATATAGATTACTGATGTTCATACCATCATTACTGATTCAAGTGTCAGCGTAAATTTTATCAGTAATCTTCGTGCTATATTTACATCAAAAGGTTGAAACATTAAGGACATGGAGCATATTATAAAGCTTGAAAAAATTTCTCAATACAATACGCTAAAGGGCGTAGAAACAAAGCATCCGCTGATAAGCGTTTATGATAATTCAAAGACAAAAGCATTGCCCAATCATTGTCGTTTGCATTTTGGTTTTTACGCTATTTTTTTGAAGGAAATACACTGTGGAGAATTGAAGTATGGACGCAACAGTTACGATTATGAGGAAGGCACACTTGTATTTTTTGGACCGGGGCAAGTTGTAGAAATTAACAATGAAGAAAATTATCAACCAACTGGTTTGGCACTAATTTTTCATCCTGATTTGGTAAAAGGAACAGCCCTTGGGAAGCAGATGAACCAATACTCTTTTTTCTCTTATGAATCACATGAAGCCCTTCATTTGTCATTGAGAGAACAACAAATTATCAGAGATTTGTTTGGTAAACTTGAGTATGAGATAAGTCAAACGATTGATAAACACAGCAAAAGAATCATTACAAACAATATAGAATTACTGCTGAATTACTGTGTTCGTTTTTATGACAGACAGTTTATCACTCGTGAAAACATTAATAATGATGTACTTTCAAAATTTGAGCATTTGTTGCATAACTATTTTCATTCAAGCACTGTACATGAATTAGGGTTTCCGTTAGTGGGATATTTCGCCAATCAGTTGAACCTTTCGCCTAATTATTTTGGGGATTTAATCAAGAAAGAAACTGGGAAAACAGCTCAAGAACACATTCATTTAAAATTGATTGATGTAGCCAAAGAAATGGTTTTTGATACAGAGAAATCTATTAGCCAAATAGCTTTTGATTTGGGTTTTAAGTACCCACAACATTTTATCAGAATGTTTAAGAAAAGTACAGGGTTTACACCAAATGAATATAGAAGTTTGAACTAAATCAAATTATTTTATACAATCACAAGATTATGGCAAGAAATATTGTGTATTTAAGGGTCTCAGCCATCGACCAAGACCTTGAAAAGAACAAAGCCCAGATTTTGTATTTAGCAATTCCTTGATTTGATTGGCACTGAGGCTTTGTAGAAAATTTCAAGAAAGATTAAAAAACTTTCTAAATGAAATTAAATTCAGCCAAAATATTGACAATAGCCTATTTTTGGCTGTAAATATATTTATTATTAGCCAAAACAACCTTTTTTAGTTATTTTTGGCTGAAAATAAAAATAAGGCAATGAAATTAATTGGTAGAGTTAGAGAAGTTCAAAAAATTGACAAATTGATGAGTTCTGCTCAATCTGAATTTTTGGCGGTTTACGGCAGAAGAAGAGTAGGCAAAACGTTTTTAATTAGAGATTACTTTAAAAACGAGTTTGACTTTTACGCAACGGGACTTGCCAAGGGCAATACCAAACAGCAATTAACTAATTTTACTATTTTTATCAATAACTACTTCTCAGGTTCTCATGCTGTTCCTTCCAATTGGTTAGAAGCATTCAATCTTTTAATTAGGGAGTTAGAAAGTAAAAAAACTACATCAAAAAAAGTAATATTTATTGATGAAATGCCTTGGATGGATACCAAAAAATCTGATTTTATGATGGGGCTTGAGTTTTTTTGGAATGCTTGGGCAAGTGCCAGAACCGATGTTTTACTGGTCGTTTGTGGCTCTGCGGCTTCTTGGATGCTCAATAATTTAATTAAAAACACAGGAGGTTTGTACAATAGAGTAACTGAAAGAATTAAGCTTGAACCATTTAATTTACAAGAAACTAAAAGCTATTTTACACAGAAAAATATCGTTTTAGACCATTATCAAATTATTCAATTGTATATGGTAATGGGAGGAATTCCCTATTACTTAGACCAAGTAGAGGCAGGAAAAAGTGCCATGCAAAATATTGAAGATTTGTGTTTTAGAAATGACGGAAAACTTAAAACCGAGTTTAGTTATATCTTTTCTTCTTTATTTAGAGATGCCGAAAAACATGAATTAATCTTAAAAACACTTTTTGAAAAGGGCGGGTCTTTAACCAGAGATGAATTAGTAAAATATACAAATATTGCCTCTGGAGGTACTATGACCAAAACCTTAAATGAATTAGAGGAAAGTGGATTTATTGCTAAACTTCCTAAGTTTGGGTTAAAATTGGCTAATTCAGTCTATTGTATATCAGACTTTTATACGCTTTTCTATTTTCGATTTATTGATAAATCAGGTAAATATGAGCCAAACATTTGGTTGAATAAAATAGATAATCCAGCCTTTAGAACATGGTCGGGACTTGCATTTGAACAAGTTTGTTTTGCCCATATTCCACAGATTAAAAGAGCATTGAATGTTGGAGGTGTAGCCAGTGAAACATATTCTTGGCGAACGAAAGGAGAAGGAGAAACAAAAGGAAGTCAAATAGATTTAGTAATTGACCGAAGAGACCAAGTGATAAACCTTTTTGAGATAAAATTTTCAATCAATGAATTTGTAATTACGAAAGAGTATGATGCAAAATTGCGACAAAAAATCCAATCTTTTAAAGAAGCAACCGCTACCAGAAAATCTATTTTTTTGACCATGCTGACTACTTTTGGTGTAAAACCCAATGAATATTCAAATTCGAGCATCCAAAATGAATTAACAATGGATGCTCTGTTTGAATGACATTTATAAAACTTATGACAGTAGCCTATCTGTTAGGATTCTTAGTTTTTCAAAAAGGGTAAAATACTTGCCCAAGTTGCAGGGAAGTTTTCATTATGACCACCGTGTCCTGTATTTGGGATAATACTATGTTTTACTTGGTTAGAAAAACCAAATGGATAGAAAACCTCTGATGCTTCTTGGAGCAAGACAAGTGGAGAAGTCCACGGCTGTACAGGAACTATCAATATTCTAAGATAGCCCTAAGCCATTATGAATTTGTATATACTTATTCATCTAAAAATTCTCAAAAATATACTTTGTTTATTATACAAGTATTTTATACAAATGAATGCTTTCTAAACAAATCTTTATCGAAATTTTTGCGAATCCAAAATTGTATAAATAAACGTCCATTTGATTGGACTTATTTTAAGTTAATCAAACGGATAATTTATTTAATAATACAATGTTCGTTACTTCAATACTATTTTAGTAATACCTTTCTGCTCTTTTTGTTGAAATTTTAAATAGTATGTTCCCCTACTTAGTCCATCTACTGGAATTGTGGTCTGTTTAATAAATGTGTTTGACAGCACTTCTCTCCCTAAATCATCATAAAGATAAAATGTTGTGTATCCTTCCATGTCTGTTTGGACTTGAATTATACCATTGGCTGGATTAGGGAAAACCTTAAAGTCTTTGCTGGGTTCACTCTGATTACTTAAAATAAGCTCTACTTTAAATTCAATTTGAGATTTTGTAATACAACCATTTATATCTGTAACGCTAACTTTATAAATGCCTCCATCCTCAATTTTAACACTCTTTAGTATGGGGTTTTGTTCAGTAGAGATATAATTATTGGGGCCATCCCAACGATAGGAATTTCCACCAGAAGCAGATAATTGAACATCTGAACCTGTATAAATAATTCCTCCTGTGGTATTTGAAGAAATTGAAGCTTTTACAATAGGATTAGGATTAATGATTACTTCAACTGAATCTTTGGATATTGTTTTGGGCGAAGAACTTTCTATTCTTAAATAATATTTTCCTTCGGGCAGAGATTTAGATAATGAAAAATAAAAGCCTTTGTCCTCATTTACTTTAGTAAAAGATATAGGCGTATTAACTTTATTTGCTGATACATATACTTTAAACTGATTGTCACTATCAAACTGACCAGCAATTTTTGGACTTGCTTTTATGCTATCACCCTGACAAACTTGTTTTTTACTGACATTCCCAATTGTTAGAACTGGTAAAACTGTTACTTTCAAATCCATTTCTTTACTTACGCAACCATCATCATAACATTGGGCTGTATAAGTTGTATTAATTTTTGGGGAGATATTTAATACATTAGTTGATAGTTTTAGTTGATCTTTTACGCTTTCATTAGCATTTTGCCAGTTCCACATTACATTTTTACAGCCTGCGGCTACCAGTAAGTTATTTTCTCCAAACTCCATTGTTATTTTCTCAGCCGATAAATCTGGTTTTGTAACTGTTGTTTCGCAAGGATTAAAACGAAGTAGTCCGAAAACATTGCTAAACCATATTTTTCCAAAATTGTCAATATACATTCTTTCCGTAAAACTATAATTGGCTAAGGATGGAAGTTCACCTAAATTTTTCCAATTTACATGGTCATATTTTAGTATTCTTGCATTATCGGCCAAATAAATATTATCATGTTGGTCAATCCCAAGCTTATTTGGATTTGAAACCAATGAATTATTATTGTCAAATACTTTCCAAGTAGTACCATCAAATTTTATTAATGATTTGATACCGTTATTAGATACAATAGCCCATAAATTACCCTTAGAATCTAATTTTGATTCTTCAATATAATTTCCCAATATAGGTATGTTCTCTTTGTTAAAGACAGTATAAGTCTTCTTATTCAAATCATAACGCCAAAGCTCCCATGGTTTTGTTGAAGAATCATTTATTTGATACCAAGCATAATCACTGTTCCAACCCATGAGTGAAAAGTACTTATCACTAATATTAAGTTTTAATATTGTTGTGATTTGCCCATCAATGATACGGGATAGTGTATAGTTACCTCCTTCATAACCAAAAATCAAATTATTTTTGATGTCAGCAAACATTAAATAAGTGTTTTCTGGATTACTAATGTCTAATTCTGTGATTTTCTTACCTGTTTGTTGATTCATTTGAATTAAAGAATAGGCGGTTTGTGCAAAAGCTCCATTATAAGCTTTAATTTTACTGGTAATATTCATAACCCAAAAAGAATTATCGGAGTTGTTAGTACTTAATCCTAATATTCGGTTTCCGATAGATCCATTCGTACTATTTCTATCTAAAATATTGGTTGTTAAACTATCACCACTAATCTGAACTACGCCTCGACTATTCTCAATAAACATACTGTTTGTGCCAACAGTAAAAGATCTGACATCACGTGCAAAAGTTGGGGTTTTATCGTTATTAAAGAAAGACCATTGATTCGAAATTTTAGCATTACCTGTTCTAAACTTTCGGTTGTGTTGAAATAAAACGCCTATTGGCACATTTCTCGAATATTCATATCCGTCTCCTTGTTTGTATATTTCTTCAACTCTTACAAAATAATCAGTATTAGGAGATAAATTTTCTGCCATATATACATAGTAATTGCTCGGATGTTGAGTGGGTAGGAAGCTTTTAGTTTGAACCACAACTGAAAAATCTTCTTTTAGTGAAATAGTAAACCTTATTGTAGCTCCAGCAATATTAAGGTTCCCGAAATATCCAATAGGAAAAGTTAAAGGAAGATTTACGCCATTATTAGGTAGGCTAATTACCTCTTCTCCAGATTGTCGAAGCCACATTATATTTATTTCTGACCAAGCACTTTTAGTAGTTTCTCCAACAGCCCTTACTCGCCATAAAAGTGCTTCATAATAGGTCGTTTTAAAGGTAAACTCATTCGTGGTTACAGTTTGTTTTTGTATAGGATTTTTAAAGAATTGGTCATAGTATGAAGTAACTTCCACTTCATAAGATTTCGCAAAAGGAACAGTAGAAAATCTCAGTGTAAGCATATCATTTCGGACTAAATTAGCTGCCTTATGTAAAGGGAATGTCAAAGTCGGTGGCAACAAAGTAGCATCAGGAATAAACAAAGTATTGACATTAGACCAAGCTGATTCTCCAAAACGATTTATGGCTTTCACTCTAATAAAATATTGTTGATTATTCTTGAATGCTTTAAAATTATAAGCATTAATAGTAGAAGAATCAGACCACAGTTTGGTACTAAAGTCTGCCATTTGAGAAATCTCAACCTGATACTTTTCTGCGGATGGTATTGATTCCCACGTAAATATCGTATTATTCTCAAAAGTAGATAATGATGGTAATACAGGTACAGCAGGAATAGTATTGACTCTTTGGAAGGAATAAGCCGCATGGTTTTGCATAACTGCCTGACAAAGAGGATGAAATGTTGGAATATAAATATTACAATAGCTCATAATACTCCCTCTGATGGCCTCAATTGCATCTTGATAGCAATTTGATTCTGCCGGATAACAATAATCTATTACACCACCAGGCCATGCACAGTTTTGGGTATGTGGAGAACCAAAGTTATGTCCTAATTCATGTGCAGCCACTATGATTCCATTGGAGTTTCCGTCGTCACCTAACGGAACTACACTTTCTCTACCACCAAGAAAAGCGACACCTCCAGCCCCTGTAAATTCTTTACTAACCATATACATTACCTTGTCGTAGCGAGAACTTAATGGCTTTAGTGCATTATTGTTTTCCCATGTATCAGAAAGGGTATAAAGCAAATTTAAAATATTATTAACGCCTCTGTAAGGGTCTTGAGTAGGATCTTTCCAAATATGAATATAGGTCACTACTAATTGGGTATTGATTTCATTTTCATAGATTTTAGAAACTCGCTCAATTTGTTTATAAACTTCATATTTAATAAAAGTTGTGTCTCTATTAAACTGTTCGTAGGTATCAGAGTCAATCTCTACTGCCATTCTACAAAAATATAATTCTTGTGTAGCCACACGAGCGGAAGCACGTTGTTTTAACCAGATAGGTGCCATTTTCATTTGCTCAAGAATTTCTTTAGATAACACAGCATCATTGACTCCACAAGAAAACGATTGATGTTGGTCTTGAGCAAAAGAAAAAAAGGTGTTGATGCAAAGAAGTAAGAGTAGTAAACCTTTTTTCATTTCTGTAAAGTATTATAATAAAACAGTTAGTATGATTTTTTTAAAAGTAACTTTTTTATTTATTACACTAATTAAAAACATCAAATACTTTTATCAGAACTTATTATACGGTAAAATCATATTAATAATGTAGCATTATAGTTAGTAGTATCACAACACTTTGGATTAAATCATACGTGTAGCCCTGAGTATAAAATGTGACATAGAATGCAATAAAATGTAGCGATATGAGAGTGTTTGCTAAACTATTTAATGAATGATTTAAACCAACTAAAGGAAGGATACCATAATTTCTGGTGATATTTTAGTCTGACCATCAGCATGCTTTATACATTTATTGAAAAAATCAATAGTGTGTCTTGGTCTCATGACACTATCCCATATTTTGTGTAAGTTGTTTTTTGAATTTCAATTGTTTTTGATTCTTTGGTCAAAAATAAGGTAAAATTGGTTGATAATAATTCCCCAGTTCTGGATTGGTTTTGTCC
>NZ_JAYFUM010000023.1:0-132291 GCF_034929435.1 Arcicella rigui | reverse complement strand
ATAATCAAACTAAAAAATGTTAAGAAGCCTTTATATGCGTGCGGTGAATGGTTTGTAAAGTGACTAAAATATGAGGCGAAGCCAATTTTAATTTTAAAATTAAAACGGTCGTTTTTTTACACAATAAATTTCATTCATTTTTTGTAAAGTATTTATTATTTATTTTGCTATGTAAAAAATCAAAATGTATTATATTTGATGTAATTGAGTTACTTACATAATTTATGATAAAATTAGGCTATGCTCGTGTTTCGACGCTTGAGCAAAATCTGAACTTGCAAGTTGATGCCCTCAAGTATGAAGGTTGTAAACAAATTTTTACCGACAAGGTGTCGGGGGTGAAATCTGTTAAGCCTGAATTTGAAAAATTGATGGACTATGCCCGAACAGGCGATACGATTGTGGTTTGGAAACTCGACCGTTTGGGAAGAAGTACTGTTCAATTGATTGAACTTATGGAAAAATTGAAAGAAAGGGGAATTCACCTAAAATCTTTGAGCGAGTCGATTGATACTTCGTCGGCAATGGGTAATTTATTTTTTCAGTTTATGTGTATTTTGGCAGAACATGAAAGAAATATTATCCGAGAAAGAACAAAAGCGGGTTTGGCTTCGGCAAGGGCCAGAGGTAGAAAAGGCGGAAGACCAACAGGACTTAGCGAGCGGTATCAGCTTATTGCTCCAGAAGTACGACAAGTATATGAAAAAAATAATAGAAGTACCGACGAAATCAGGCAGATGTTTAATATCAAAAGTCAGCCTACTTTGTACAAAATTTTAACTTTCGCTGGAGCTGATGTGAAAGGGTTTTTGAAAAAACGGAAATGACTTCTTACGTAGTGATTAGCAATTAGTATTTTAAATACCTGATTATCAAATATAATATCAATTAAAATATGAGCTTGTTCAAATACTTTGAACAAGCTCATATTTTAAAAAACCGCTACAAAAGTGAAGTCGGACAAACATAGTCCGTCAAAGGTAATTTTTCTGCTTTTTTGATTGCTGCAAAACCGCCTCTAATGTCTATTAAATTAACGAATCCACGGGCTTTCAAGATTGAAATCGCAATCATCGAGCGATAACCTCCTGCACAGTGAATATAAGTAGGCTGATTTTTATTGATTTGCGACATATTGGCGTTCAAATTTTCCAAAGGCAAATTCTCGATACCAATCACGTGTTCAGACAAGTATTCATTTTTTCTACGAACATCCAAAGCCAAAGTTTCAGGTTTTTCTGTAAATATTTTTGAAAATTCTTCTGCCGAAATCGTCTCAACGGTATCAAGTTCACGTCCATCATTTGCCCAAGCTTCTACGCCGCCATCCAAAAATCCAATGCAATTATCATAACCCACACGAGCTAAACGAATGATGGCTTCTTCTTCTTTTCCTTTTTCGCTGATAATCAAAATGGGATGTTTCAAACTTGGCACTAAAGTACCAACCCAAGTAGCGAACTGTCCTTCTAAACCAATATTGATAGCATTGGGAACAAAGCCTTTGGCGAATTCATCCGAGTTTCGCACGTCAATCATCAAAGCGTCGGTTTCGTTGGCAACGGCTTCAAAAGCGGCTGGCGACAATGCTTTACTTCCTCTGTCCATTACTTCATCTAAACTTTCATACCCTTTGATATTCAATAAAACATTGTGTGGAAAATAGGCAGGTGGTGGCGTAAGTCCCGTTAGAATTTCTTTGATAAATTGCTCTTTAGTAAGCTCAGGATTCAAAGCATAATTTACTTTTTTCTGATGTCCCAAAGTATCAGTTGTTTCTTTGCTCATGTTTTTTCCACAGGCACTTCCTGATCCGTGATTTGGATAAACGATTAAATCGTCGTTCAAAGGCATGATTTTATTACGAAGTGAATCAAAAAGATGTCCTGCCAATTTTTCCTCCGTCAAATCTGCAATCACGTGCTGTGCCAAATCTGGGCGACCCACATCGCCGATAAATAAAGTATCGCCTGAGAAAATTGCAGTTTCTTTGCCAGTTTCATCTATCAACAAATAACATGAAGATTCCATCGTGTGACCCGGCGTATGTATTACTTTGATGTGAATTTTGCCTATTTCAAATTCCTGTCCGTCTTCTGCTACAATGGCAGGATATGCAGGTTTGGCAGTTGGGCCAAAAACAATACTTGCCCCCGTTTTAGCCGAAAGGTCTAAATGCCCCGAAACAAAATCTGCATGAAAATGAGTTTCAAAAACATATTTAATATGTGCATTGTTACGAGCAGCTCTATCCAAATAAGGTTTTGTTTCACGAAGTGGGTCGATGATGGCTACTTCCCCCTCAGACTCAATATAATATGCAGCTTCTGCCAAACAACCCGTATAAATTTGTTCTACTTTCATGTCTTTAAAATATTAAATGTTAAAAATCTATGAAACAAATTTAGTCGAATGCTCAAAGCATTTTCTGTAACATTTCTCACAAAAGCCCTATAAATGATATATATCATTTTTTGAATAATGATACTTCCACGATAACTTCGACGTTCTTAACGCTCGTGAATAAGTACATATCGTTTTTTTCATTTCAATCCCCAACAGCAGATGACACAAAAAGAAATTATATTTCATGCCTCAGCCATTATTACTTTTGTGTTTTTGCCTGTGTTGATATATCCACATCCACCAGAAGCCCAAAATATACTTTTTGCATCGCCAACTATCAGAGATTTCATTGGAAATGCTTTGATGATGGTCTTTTTTTATATCAATTATTATTATTTTATTCCGAAAGTGTATCTCAATGAACGATACTTCGTCTATGCAGGCATACTTATCGCTTTTCTGTTTTTAATTTGTTGGTTTCCTTCCTTTATTACTGGAAGGTTTGTACCCTATAACTTTCCAGATGGGGAACCATTTCCACCAATTAAACATCATTTCCCCGTCCATTTTGCTCCAAAACCACGAGATGGTTCATTTTTGGAAGAAATAAAGCATCATATTTGGGTTTATGCCATTGTAGTACTTTTTTCAATTTTGCTACATACACGAAACAGATTATTGAAAGCTGAAAATGAGAAATTACAAGCCGAACTTTCTAATTTAAAAGCTCAAATTCACCCGCATTTTTTGTTTAATACGCTCAATAGTATTTATGCTTTGGCGATTCGAAAAGACGATAAAACGCCTGAAACTATTATTCGTCTTTCAGAATTTATGCGGTATTTGCTGAAAGATGTTAATCAAAATCAAGTTTCTTTAGAAAAAGAAATCTCATATATCGAAAACTATTTAGATTTACAAAAATCACGTTTAAGGAATAGCGTTGCTATTGAATATTGGCGTTCGGGCAATTTTTCAGCCAAACAAATTGCTCCACTCCTATTATTCAACTACATAGAAAATGCCTTTAAACATGGGGTAAATCCAGAAGAAAATTCAAAAATTAGTATTAAAATTAGCCTAAACGACCAACTTTTGAGCTTAGAAGTAAAAAACAATGTGGTTACGCAACAAAAAAATGAGAACTCTTTGCATATCGGAATGCCCAATACTCAGGAACGTTTAGACTTGCTGTATCCTAAAAAATACGTTTTAGACATCCAAAAAACAGAAGAAACTTATACGGTATTACTCCAAATTCAATTGACATGATTAGAGCCATTGCATTAGACGACGAAGAGCCAGCTTTGGAAATCATAGATTTCTTTTGTGGACAAATAGAAGGCATTGAACTACTAAAAGTTTTTACAAAAAGTGCAGAAGCCCGCTTATTTTTAGAAGAACATCCAGTGGATTTAATATTTTTAGACATTAATATGCCAGCCATTTCTGGCGTAGATTTTTTCAAAAATATTCCTCAAGAAATCATGGTAATTTTCACCACAGCTTTCAGTGAATACGCCGTAGAAGGCTTTGAATTAAATGCTGTGGATTATTTATTGAAGCCTTTTACACTTCAACGTTTCAAACAGGCAGCCCAAAAAGCGATTGATTTACAGCATTTTCATCTACAAAATCAGCAAACCTATTTATACTTTAGAATTGATTATGGCTTGGTGAAAGTACAAATTACCGACATTATTTATATTGAAAGTTTGGATAATTATCTCAAAATTCACTTACTTCATCAAAAGTCTTTAGTCGTAAGAATGACCATGAAAGCCATTCTTGAAAAACTCCCGAATGATGAATTTATTAGGGTGCATCGCTCCTTTATTGTGGCATTAAAATATATAAAATCTGTAAGAAACAAAGTAATTGCTATTGCCGACGAAAACTTGGCTTTGGGAAGTAGTTATGAGGAAAATTTCTATAAAATTTACGGAAAGTAGAATGAGGAAGTTTCATTCAAAACCTACATTCACCACAACAATCCCCCGATTCGCCACAAAATAACAATATTCATCCTGTGAAAGATGTAATGCTTGGTATAAAACAAACATTTAACATCCAAACATGATGAAACTGAAATCTCTTAGCTTATGCTTTTTATGCTTTTTTACCCTTTGGGGAATACAAAGCTGTAACGAAAGTACCACAACGGTAACGCCTACAACCCCAAGCGTCACTACGCTTGATTGTGCCTCTGCCACTTTTTCTGCCACTGCTACAAGCGGAACGGCTTATTCTGGCACAGCGACTATCGCCTACACGGGTGGCAATGCCGTGGCTTATACCGAAAGTTCTGTTAGCTCAACAGGCGTTACGGGACTAACCGCTACTTTATCAGCAGGTACTTTAGCCAATGGTGCTGGCACTTTAAGCTATTTAATCACAGGCACGCCAAGTAGTTCGGGCACTGCCGCTTTTGCGATTACTTTAGGTGGACAATCTTGTACTTTCAATTTAACCGTAGCAGCAGCATCTTCTGGTTCTGGTAGCACTACTACCACAGGCTCGGTTTCAAAAGTAGTAGAATTAGCCAATGCTTTTTTAGCTACTTTGTCAACTTCACAGCAATCGTCAGTTGTATTAGCCCTAAATCTGACCAATGCCAAAAAATGGTCGAATTTACCTTGTGGTGTTTCTTGTCGTCAAGGATTAGCATTTAGTACTTTGAGTGCTACGCAATTAGCCGCTGCCAAAGCCGTCATTCAAGCAGCCAGCGGAACAACCGATAATGAGGGTTATAGCGAATTTTTGCAAATTAACGCTGCGGATGATGTTTTAGCTACAAAATCAGGCGGTGGATATTCATCAGGATATTATATCATTGCCTTCTTAGGTACACCAAGTACCACAGGCAAATGGATGCTACAATTTGGCGGACACCATTATGCCCAAAGTGTTACTTATGAAGCTGGGGCAGTAGTGAGTACAACGCCTTCGCACCAAGGCATTGAGCCAAAAAGTTGGACAAGCAATGGCGTAACCTATTCGCCATTGGCAGAAGAAAGAAATGCAATGGCAAATATGTTAGCTTCATTTACCAGTACAGAATTGACTTCTGCCAAAATTGCCTCTACTTTTTCGGATGTAACGATGGTTCCCGGCTCTACTACGAATACTTTCCCGACAACCAAATTGGGGGTTAAAGTAAGTACGCTGAGTACTACCGCACAAGCAAAAGTATTGGCAGCCATGATGCCTTGGATTAATGATTTGGACGACGCATCTGCGGCAGCCTTTACCAAAATTTACCAGAATGAATTAGCCGATACTTATATAACCTATGCCAGCAATGCCAGCGGAACTTCGGGAAATGCCTCTACTTTTTTCACGACGAATACCGATTATGTGCGTATCGACGGCCCAAGTGTTTGGATAGAATTTATTTGTCAGACAGGCGTTGTGTATCCTTCCGAAATCCACTATCACTCCGTTTACAGAGACCACAAACGTGATTATATAGGCTTATGATAATCCTAAAAAAATCTTTTATCAGCCATTTTTCCTTGAGAAAATGGCTGATAATCAACACAATAATTATTACATTGTTAGCGAACGCACATCTTACGTTGGCACACCAAACCCCAAGTACGGTGGTTTTATTGGATGTGAGTCCCAAGCAAGTAGCGGTTGAACTTCAATTGCCCATCGGTGAATTAGAATTAGCTTTCGGACAAAACCTAAGTAAAAATCCAGAGCAAATTATTCCAAAAATGGAGCCACAAATCAAAGAATATTTGTTGGCACATATTCATCCGATGGTTGCCAAAGACCAACCGTGGATGATAGAAATACAAGATTTGGCATTGCAAAAAGGTAAGCAAACATATAGTGGGCCATTTCAAGAAATCATTGTGCATTTGCTAATGACACCACCCGAAGGAGCAAGTACTCGTAATTTTATTTTTGATTACGATGTCATTATGCACCAATTGGTTACGCATAGTGCTTTGGTTTTATTACGAAGCGACTGGGCGGCTGGCAAAGCACACACAGAACCTACTGAAATAGGCGTAATTAGAGTTGATACAAAAACGACGCTTATTTATCCATTAACAATCAATTTGGCAGAAGGGAATTTCTGGAAAGGTTTTACAGGAATGTTTGCTTTGGGCGAAGAACATATCAAAGAAGGTATCGACCATTTAATGTTTTTATTGGTTTTGTTGTTACCGATTCCGTTGAGTTTTTCAAAGAAAAGATGGGGAACACCTCGTTCATTTCGCCTGAGTTTGGTACAAATTGTAAAAATTGTTTCAGCTTTTACGCTTGGACATTCGCTAACGCTTTTGATGGGGGCTATGGCTTGGGTAGTTTTGCCAAGCAAATGGATTGAAATTCTGATTGCCTTCTCAATTTTAGTTTCGGCTGTTCATGCTATTCGTCCAATTTTTGCAGGAAAAGAAATGTTTATTTCTTTAGGTTTCGGACTCATTCACGGGCTTGCTTTTGCCAATACTTTGATTGATTTAAACCTTGATAATCAAAGTATTATATTAAGTATTTTAGGTTTTAATTTGGGGATAGAAGTCATGCAATTATGGATTATTTTAATGTGCATTCCGTGGTTAATACTTCTCAGCCGAACAGCCTATTATACTATTTTCAGAAATACTTGTGTCATTTTAGCAAGTATTGCCGCCTTTGCTTGGATGTTGGAAAGATATTCACAAAAAGGAAATATTATTAGCGACCTCATCAGCAAAAGCATGGCTTATTCAAACCAAGCTTTAATCGTATTAATAGCAGTTTCCTTCTTACTTTTTTGGCAAGATAGAAATAAAATTTTAGCCTAAGTAGTCTAACATCTTCACTAATTTTTACTTGGATTAGTGAAGATACTCATTTAAGTATCGTTTTCTCAGCCAAAAAATCCTTCGTATTTCTCTAATAAAATTCCCTCTAATTGAAACAGTTTCTTGTATAATGATGTTTGATTTTTATAATTATGCAAGATGGAACAAATTCATACTTTAGAAGATTTATATAAAAATCGTTTAAACTTTGTACCCGAAAACCTTAAAAATGACATCGGACATTTTAATGTTTTTCGGGTAGAAGATTTTATCGGAAATTCGCAAAAACCGATTCCCTACAGTCGGAAGGATTATTATAAAATTTCGCTCGTCATTGGTAAAAACCATTATCATTATGCCGATAAAATTGTAGAAGTACAGGAAGCTGGTATTTCTTTTGCCAACCCGATGATTCCCTACAAATTAGAAAGAGTCGGCGAAAAGCAGTCGGGATACTTTTGTGTTTTTACCGAATCTTTTCTTCAACAAATTCCCAATATCAAAGAATATCCTATTTTCAAAGTCGGTTCTTTTCCAATTTATGAGTTAGAAAAGGAGAATATTGCAGAATTTAGCCATATTTTCGAGCAAATGCTGACTGAAATCAATGTCGAGTACGTCTATAAGTATGATTTACTCCGTGCTTTGGTACAACAACTCATTCACAAAGCCATGCGTTTGAAACCCAACGAAACGATAGTTTCTTCGCAAAACCACTCAGCGAACAATCGTATTACTTCTCTTTTTATTGAATTATTAGAACGACAATTTCCGATTGAATCGCCCTTTCAAACGATGAAACTACGAAACCCAGTTGACTTTGCTACGCATCTTTCTGTACATATCAATCATTTAAACAGAGCTTTGAAAAACGTTACGGGAAAAACTACTTCTCAATTAATTGCAGAAAGGATTTTACAAGAATCAAAAACTTTATTGAAACATACCGATTGGAACATTGCAGAAATCGGTTTTTGTTTGGGTTTTGAAGACCCTTCGCATTTTACTTCCTTCTTTAGACATTCTACTCAAATCACGCCAAAGGTATTTCGCAACTAAATACCATTGTTTGATTTTTTATATTTCCTGTTTCTTCTGGGCTATTACTGGATGAGTATTTATAGGGAACTTTGCAAAAGAAAACATATTCATAAACATTCAAAAATAATCAAGAACTATGAAGTATAATTATGTAGGCGAAACGGGTTTATTGGTTTCGGAACTTTGTTTGGGAACAATGACTTTCGGCGGACAAAATGCAGGAATTTGGGAAAATATCGGCAAATTACAACAGCAAGAAGTAAACGAATTGATAAAAGTAGCCGTAGAAGCAGGCATTAATTTTATCGACACTGCCAATATTTATTCTTTTGGACAATCTGAACAATTGTTGGGACAAGCTTTGAAAGATTTGAATATTCAGCGTGACAGAGTGGTGATTGCCACTAAAGTTTTGGCTAAAATGGACGAACATCCAAACAGTACTGGACTTTCAAGATACCACATTTTTAATTCGGTTGACGCAAGTTTGAAGCGTTTACAAATGGATTATATTGATATTTTGTACGTGCATGGCGTTGACCCAAAAACATCCATCGAGCAAATTGTGCGTACTTTGAACGACATTGTAAACACTGGAAAAGTACGCTACATTGCCATTTGTAACTGGCCTGCTTGGATGGTTGCTGAGGCACAAACTTTTGCTAAATACAATGGTTATCATCAATTTATTGGCTTACAGTATTATTATTCAGCCGTAAGCCGTGACATTGAACATGAACTTGTACCGATGGCAGAGCATCATAAATTGTCGATATTTCCGTGGAGTCCTTTGGCAGGTGGTTTTTTAAGTGGAAAATATACTCGTGAACAAGCAGCAACAGGTTCGAGAAGAGTAAATTTCGACTTCCCTCCTATCGACAAAGAAAAAGCTTATGATTTAGTAGAGGTTTTAAGTAGCATCGCTACCAACCATAATGCCACGGTTGCCCAAGTAGCTTTGGCGTGGGTCAGACAGCAAAATGGCGTTACAAGTACCATTATTGGAGCAAAAACCGTTGCACAGTTGAACGACAATCTTCGTTCTATCGAAATTCAATTAACAGCCGAAGACTTAGCCAAAATCAACGAAGTAAGTCCATTGCCTTTACAATATCCGGGATGGATGGTGGATAGACAGAGTGCTTATAGAAATTAAAAAAGAGAGGTCGAACACTCAGATTCGACCTCTTATTATTTAAGTAATCAGGCAGAATTACTTTATAATATAAAATTGTAATAATTTGAAAATCAGAATTTTATATTCACAATTCAATACTCACAATTCAGCACTCATTATTTATTGTCTCATCCACATCGGATTTTGGGCTACTACATTTTGATGAATTGGACAATCTTCTGCATGAGCTCCTTTTAAATAACCAATACTCATCAAAAATTCGTTGACGATTTCGCCACCTGTAAATTTGAACGTCTTCTTGAATACTTTTACCCATTCTTCTCTACTTTTGGGATGATGATGCTCCAGCCATTTTTCAAATGAACCAAATTCTTTTTGAAGTATTAAGATGGTCTTTGCGTTTTCGATAGCCGCATTTACTTTTAATTTATTCCGAATAATTCCAGCATCACTCAATAGTCTTTCACGGTCGGCTTCGGTATATGACGCTACTATTTCAATATTAAAATCGTCGTAGGCTTTTCGAAAAGTACTTTCTTTTTTCAAGATTGTTTCCCAGCTCAAGCCTGCTTGGTTGATTTCTAAAATCAATCTTCCAAACAGCTCGTTGTCGTCGTGTATCGGAAAACCATAATGATTATCGTGGTAATTTTTGTGCAGGCTTTTACTTGGCTCTGCCATTGTGGGGATGTATTGGCAATAGGACATTTTTGTAATTATGAGTTATGAATTAGGAATTCGGAAAGTCTAAAGGCTATTTTAGATTTTAGATTTCAGGTATCAGATTTCTGATTTATCAAACGCTTTTTTTAGAAGTATGATATAATATTTCCAATAAACGAGATGAATCTGTAACGACAATCTATCAAAATTGGTTTCTTCGGCTTACATTCGTAAAATGTAGTTCAGAACAATCCATTATTTTATCGAATCACAAATAATTTTTAACATGAAAACGTCAAGCACTTTTGAATTAAATCATAAAAAATTTGGCTTACAACTCGTAAATCAATCTACGAAAGAAGCATTCAATCAAGAGCGTTTCAATCCCTTCATCAAAGTACTTTTATTGCCGGCAGGTTATTCCTTAAAAGTTGATTTTCAGCAATATTACACCGATTCGCTGACACTTTTTTTTATTAATTCAAACCAATTTTTTCAGTTGGAAAACTGTGGTTCTGAGCTTGGTTACTTTATGTTTTACAATCGTGATTTTTATTGCGTACAAATTCACGATGCCGAAGTAGCTTGCGACGGGTTGCTTTTCAATAATATTTACAATATGCCAATGGTAGTTTTGCCTGAAAGCGAAATGACTGAAATTGAGCTAATTGCCAAAAGAATTGACGAGGAATTACACCTAAATGATACTTCTCAAGAAGAAATGATTCGTGTTTATTTAAAATTGCTCATCATCCGAGCGACTCGTATTTGGAAAAAACAGCAATTGGCTGCCGTGAATGACTCGCCAAATGATATTGATTTTTTCAGAAATTTTAGTCGATTGGTCGAGATTCACTATAAAGAAAAACATTCGGTAGCAGATTATGCCGATTTGCTGAACGTTGCCCCCAAAACGCTAACACATCGTTTTAAACGCTTGAACCTTTCACAACCCAATGAGATTATCAAAGACCGAATTATTTTAGAAGCCAAACGGCTTTTAATTTATACTTCTTTAACAGCAAAAGAAATCGCCTATCAATTAGGCTACGAAGACCCTGCTTATTTCAATAGAACTTTTGTGCAAAAAGTAGGTGTAACAACTTCTGATTTTAGAAAAAATAATACCGCAGGGAAATAAGTACAACAATAGTGCACTTTTTGATATTTTTTCAGACTGTATGTCGCTCTAATTTTGTATTGTCAATATGACATAACAAATACTTAAACACATAACAACATGAAAAATATAGCATTAGTCACTACGTATGACAAAGCCCAAGAACGTTCATTTAACATCGGTAAAAACATTTTTGTAATCAGTTTCATCTGGTTTTTACTTTCGTCGCTATTTGCACAAGCACAACTAAGACCCTACAAAGGCGAAAAAGACCCATTGGTTTTTACAGAAGTGCAAGCCTTTTTGAAAGCCTTAAATTCAGGCAATGGCAAACCCATTGAACAACTAAGCGTTGCCGATGCAAGACAAGTATTAGTGGGAGCTCAGAAATCTGTGGAAGTAGATTATTCAGGCATTACAGAATCTGAAAAAGTGATTTCACAAAACGGATATAAAGTAAAAGTACACATTACCAAACCCAAAGGCGTAAAACCAAATGCTCCTGTATTTATTTTTATTCACGGTGGCGGTTGGGTTTTGGGCGACTACCCTACACACAGAAGATTAGTGCGTGATTTAGTGGTAAATAGCGGAGCAGTGGCGGTTTTCCCAGATTATTCACCTTCGCCAGAAGTACAATATCCAGTGGCAATCAATGAAATTTATGCCGCAACACAATGGGTGGCTGAACACGGACATGAAATTGGTGTAGATGGTAAAAAACTTGCCGTAGTAGGTAACAGCGTTGGCGGAAATATGTCGGCAGTAATTGCCTTGATGGCCAAAGATAAAAAAGGCCCTGCCATCAAATTACAAGTACTTTTATGGCCAGTAACAGATGCCAATTTTGAAAATGAATCTTACAACGCTTTTGCTGAAGGTCGTTTTCTTACTAAAAATATGATGAAATGGTTCTGGGATAATTATTTGCCTGATGTAGAAAAACGCAAAGAAATCTACGCTTCACCTTTACAAGCAAGTATCGAACAATTGAGAGGTTTACCAGAAACCTTGGTTCAAACAGCAGAAAATGACGTTTTACGTGACGAAGGCGAAGCTTATGCCAGAAAACTCAACGAAGCAGGCGTAAAAGTTACTTTAACAAGATACAATGGTTTGATTCACGACTATGGTTTATTAAACCCAATCGCTCATGTAAACAGCATTCAAGTAGCCACCTTACAAGCCGCCGCCGTAATAAAATCAGTTTTGAATAAGTAATATTGATACATGATTTTTAGCAACGTCAAGGAAGTTAACTTTCTTGACGTTTTTCTTTTAAATAGGCTGTCGCTACTTATCAGGATTAGCTTTTTAATATAAAATCTTAAATTGCTTATGTTTTAAACATTCGTAAATACGAAATGAATAAAATTTATCAATCTTGTTTTCTATGAAAAAAGCATTTTTACTTTCCAGTCTTTTAGGGCTTTTGGGCTTATCGGCTGCCTATTTACCAGCCACGCAAAACATTACAGACAGTGATACCGATTGGGCGGAGTACTTGGGCGGACCAGACAGAAACCATTATTCGACCCTGACGCAAATCAATAAGGATAATGTAAGTCAACTAAAAGTAGCTTGGGAATATCATTCGCTTGACTCTGGTCAGGTACAATGCAACCCGATTATCGTAAAAGGAAAACTTTACGGCGTAACAGCTTCCAATCATTTATTCGCCCTTGATGCCAGCACAGGTAAAGAATTATGGAAATTTAAAGAGACAGGAACTTCGGCTTTAAATACTTTAAGAGGCGTTACATACTGGGAAAGTAAAGAGGCAAATTCATCCGAACCTGCCAGAATTTTATATACACTCGGAGCTTGGCTTTATGCCATTGATGCGAATAAAGGCACAAAAATTCCTTCATTTGGCGATAACGGACGAGTAAGTATTAAAGAAGGTTTAGGAAAAAATGCCGAAAATAAATTTGCTGTTTCAAATACGCCCGGTACTTTGTTTGAAGATTTAATCGTGATGCCGCTTCGACTTTCGGAAGGTGCAGATGCGGCTTTGGGCAATATTCAAGCTTTTAATGTACGAACTGGAAAATTAGCTTGGGTTTTTCATACCATTCCCCAGCCCAAGGAGTACGGCTACGAAACTTGGCCAAAAAATGCTTATAAAAATACCGAAGTCGGCGGAGCAAACAACTGGGCAGGCATGGCCGTAGACCGCAAAAGAGGAATTATTTATGTACCAACGGGTTCGGCTGCTTTTGATTTTTATGGCGGAAATCGCAAAGGTAAAAACCTTTTTGCCAACTGTCTCATCGCACTTGACGCTCGTACTGGTAAAAGATTATGGCATTTTCAAACGGTTCACCATGATATTTGGGACAAAGATTTGCCTGCTCCGCCCAATTTAATTACGGTAAAACACAAAGGAAAAAGTATTGACGCTGTGGCACAAGTAACCAAATCGGGACACGTTTTTGTTTTTGATAGAGTAACGGGAAAACCTTTATTTCCGATTGAAGAAAAGCCTTTTCCAAAATCAAGTTTGCCCGAAGAAAGTACTTGGGCGACCCAGCCGATTCCTACTTTGCCAGCGGCTTTTGCTCGACAAACCATTTCAGAAAAAGACATAAATCCGTATTCAGACGACAAAGCGGCTTTGTTAGAAACGTATCGAAAATCTAACAAAGGCGTTTTTCAACCTTTAGGAAAAAAAGAAACTTTACTATACCCCGGAGCAGACGGCGGTGCAGAATGGGGCGGTGCAGCCGTTGACCCCGACGGCATTATGTATGTAAATGCCAACGAAATGGCTTGGGTTTTCAGTTTGAAACCTACCCCAAAATCAGAAGAATTAGCCCACCAAAGTACTGGTCAACGCCTTTATTCGGCTACTTGTTCAGTTTGTCACGGAGCAGAACGCAAGGGAAATCCAGTGAGTGGTTATCCTTCTTTGGTGGACATTGGTCAGCGAAAAGACCGAGAGTACGTCGGTAAAATTATTAATTCAGGCAAAGGTATGATGCCCGGTTTTGGACATCTTTCAGCAAAAGACAAACAGGCGATTGTAGCGTTTTTGTTTGGAGATGAAAAAGTAGAAGCTTCGGCAGAAAACACAAAAGACAAAAAACCATATATTCCTTATAGTTTCAATGGCTACAATAAATTTATTGATAGCAAGGGGTATCCCGGTATTCGTCCGCCGTGGGGAACGCTAACCGCCATTGATTTGAACACGGGCAAGCATTTATGGCAAAAACCTTTTGGCGAATATCCCGAACTAAAAGCTAAAGGAATTCCAACCACAGGCTCAGAAAATTATGGAGGCCCAGTAGTCACTGCCAGCGGTTTGCTCTTTATTGCGGCCACAAAAGATGGAATGTTTAGAATTTTCGATAAAAAAACAGGCGAAATACTTTGGGAAACCAAACTCCCAGCGGCAGGTTTTGCTACGCCAAGTACTTATCAAATCAAAGGAAAACAATATATTGTAGTGGCTTGTGGTGGCACAAAATTGGGGACAAAAAAAGGTGATAGTTACATTGCTTTTGCTCTTTAAAGTTTAAAAAACGAAATAGCCATTTCCAATAGCGAACTATTGGGAATGGCTATTTCTTTGCTAATTAATCAATACAATTTAAGCAAATATTATTATAAGTAGCTGATAATTAGAGTTTTGAAAATACTAATTACCAATCTCTACAATATCAATCTAAATCAAATTGTTTTTGATATAATCATAACTCATTTTAACACTCTCAAATTTATCATCTCTATAAATTTGGTCTTGTTCAACAAAGATATTTTGAAGGTCTTGCGTATGATTGAAAATTTCTTTGAAATTCACCGCACCCGTACCAACTTCTGTAAATTTCACTTCACGCAAAGTAGTAAAAATACCTTGTTGTGCTGCCGCAGGGTAAACCGCTTTCGCAAATTGTTTATCAATATCTTTCACGTGCCACATCACAAAACGCTTAGGATGTTTCTTGAACAATTCTACTGGGTCTTTACCCGCTTTTACTGTCCAGAACAAATCTAATTCAAAGCTTAATAAATCTTTTTGTGTTTCTTCAAGCAATACATCCAAACCAGATTTTTCGCCTTGTAAATGTTTAAACTCCCAGAAGTGATTATGATAACCCAATTGAACCCCTGATTTATGAGCCAATTCGCCAGCTTTGTTGAATTGTTCAGCCATAAATTTATAGTCGTCAATCGTCATTTTATCAATTAACCCAAATGGAGGAACTGGCACGATTAAGTACTTTTGTCCTAAAGTAGCAACAATATCGATTTGTGTTTTCAACGCATCATCTTTACCATTGTTGGGTGTAAGATAATCGTTCAATTGATAGTGACCGCTGTACGATTTTAGATTATTGTCTGCAAATACCTGTTTCAATTCAGCAGGTTTCATTCCCCAGAACAAATCCTTGCTTGCATCACCAGAATAATTGAAAAATGTTTCAACATGGTTGAAGCCAATCTGAGCCACTTTACTGATAGTACCTTTGGCATCTTTGGCTAATTCTTCACGAAGTGTATAAAGCTGAAGACCAATTTGTTTTGGTTTTGCCATCAACTGCTTTGCGAATAAATCCGACTGTGCCAACATTGCCCCAGCACTCGCTACTCCAATTGTTTTTAGAAAATCTCTTCTGTTAGTCATTGCATTCGTAAAATTGAAATAATTAATAATTATATATAATTGTGTTTTTGATTGACTATTTTGAAAGGTTGAAAAATCAATCTTGGGTACGCTTCGCCCCACTTATTTCAGCAAAAATGCGAAACAAGAGGATTTATACAATGATTAAGAATGTTGATGTTAAAATTATTTGGTAATTTATCATTTTGATACAATAATACGAAATCAACTTTTATAATCAAAATTTTATTTTTTTTATTGAAAAAGTGATAGTTGCAGGCATTTGTGAATTTTGGAGAAGATTGAGTAAGTATTATATTACAGGATTAATAGCTTCATTGATTTACTCTTTGAAGCGAAAGTATAGCAACTGGTCGTTGGTTAAGCGAAGCGTTCCTACGACCCAAAAGTAAAAAGAGCGTCACGCTCAACTTGATATAAAAACTCCATTTTAGTAATAAGACCAAACGATTTTTCCCTATCCAACACCTTATAAAATGCTATAGCATTTTGCCAATCATGAGATTGGTGAATACAACGACGTAGTAAAACACTACGCTGAGCGAGGGTAATTCAGAAATCAAGGCTCTTTGTATCATTATTCAAGTAAATATTAAATTATATTTCAAATATACTTGGATAAACAAAAGCTTTTTCAAAAGTATTATGTTTTTTTCAATGGCAGAATTGATTTAGCTTTATAAAAATATTCCACTGATTCTCCAAGTAGGTCGTTGGTTAAGCGAAACGTTCCTACGACCTAAAAGCAAAAAGAGCGTCACGCTCAACTTGATATAAAAACTCCATTTTAGTAATAAGACCAAACGATTTTTCCCCTATTAAATACCCTATAAAATGCTATCGCATTTTTGCTAATCATGAGATTGGCGAACACAACGACGTAGTGAAAACACTACGCTGATTGAGGGAGCGAAAGCTCGTCTGTTGGTAGAGTACTGTTTAGGCTTCTTGAATAGAACACAAAAAATATTGGTTGATGATTCCAATAAAAAGGTATTTTACAATTGGGTTTACGATAATATCGTTGTACTTGAAGTTGAATTTGCATCACAATCTCCATCGGCAAAAGACTTCGTTCCTGTCAAGTGGAGATGGGCTTTTGGGAGGCTAAACTTCTTTCCGAAGGCATGTAAAAGACTATGCTGAAGTCGCATTACACAAACACAACAAATTCTGCTGAAGCATAGATATTACTCTACAATTGCCAAATACTCCTAAATAAAAGCTGAATTTTACCAAATATAACTTTTAAACATCTTACTAAATTAAGTAGTGTTTAGCATTTTAAATGCTAATATTTACCATGAATTCAACTCATATATTGTATTCATTAATACCCATTTTTTATAATTTTTCTCAATTGGTAAAATTTTTTGGTATTTGCATATTAAGCTTTCCCATTCCTGTTTTTTAGGATATTTTATGTCCAGATTATTTTTAGCTTCGAAAGAGAAATCATCAACAGTATCTATTACCATAAATAGACGGGTGTCGATGCGATAAATTTCCATATTCAAAATACCAGAATCAATTATCGCTGCTTCAATTTCAATCCTCATCTTCTCATACAGTTGTTGGTATTGAGCGATTAAATCTTCATCATCTTTTAAATTTAAGGTTAAACAATAACGTTTCATATCTTTATTAGTTTTAAGTATTTTTCGAAAATGTTTGTTACCATAGTCTCTACCAATTAACCAAATATTAGTTAAGATGTGATTGTTCGCTTTACTAATTTGCTGGGTAGAGTGATTTTGATAAACAACGACTCATAGTTTTTTGATTTGATTTCATAGCGTTTCAATCCCATTAAATTTCTTTAACAAGTTGGTGTAAATATTAAAAATAAATTAATCCATCTGTTTGTTATTGTCGTAACATCATACGCCCAGCTTTTGCAACAAGCTTATCAAATTCATCGTAGCAGTAGGCTTCAAAATAAATTATTTCTTCTGAGGTAAGAAAATAATCTACCTCTATCAAAAAGGTATTTGATACTAATATCTTTGGATGCAAATTGATAAAATACCAGGAAGAAGGTTCAAACGTATTTGAAGAATACAACAAATAGTTTAATATTTCAATAGCTTTGAAGAGAACAGGTTCTAGTCTCTGAGCTAACTTATTAGGTGTATCTTTTTTACTTATTATTTTCAAACAAAAACAATCTTTATCTGTTTGTACTTTCAGTAGTTCAAATCCAAACTCTTGAGCCAAAAAGTGTGATAAAATTATGGATTTATCATTTGTTTCGATACATTCCCGTTCCATAAACTTTATAGTTTTTTCCTGTTTTCCATGAAGCTACCTGTGATATAGAGCTTTTCAATCAATGTCTTATTAAACTGCTCGTTTAGTTGCTTAACGTAGAGTATATTTTTTTGTAAATCAGCCTCCTGTATATTTAACTCCGATGCAACAAACTGCCCATCTTGTAGCCGTTCTTGATACAATTTAACACTTTCGTGAAGTACGGTAACAGTATTTTGGGCAAGGTGTCGTTCTGTTTGCAGGCGTTCAAGTTCAACTACTATTTGCAATAATTCTTTACGTTTTTGAAATGTCAAGTCTTCTTTCTGATAACCAATCATCATTAATTGGTTTTTCTTTTGCTTATCGGCGTTTATAGATTTATCTGGAGAAAAAATGGATAGTTTTACGGAAAGACCTACATAACTATTGCCAAACCACGAATCTCTTTTAAAAGGTGTGAAGCCTTGGCTAAACTGGTTCGCTCCTACAAAACTTTGTAAACCGACCGTAGGCATATACTTCGCCTTTTCAGTTTTAATTTGTTGGGTTATTAATGTTTCTTTTGATAATAATTTTTGAAATTCCATAGAATTCTCTGTCCGCAATTCATCAGTTTGTAAGGTGTTCTCTGCCAACATATTTGGAGGAATAGGTGTAAAGGAGGCTGTTAAGACTCTCTCTAAATCAATGTTTGTTAAATAATGTAAGTATATTTTTTCATTGATAAACAATGACAATGCTTTTTTATAGGTAGCCAGATTTGCATAATGATTGACGAGACCCTTGTTCAATTCTGTTTTAAGTAACTTTCCTTCTTTGAATTTAGTATTGAAAAGACTATATGAATGAAAACTGCGGAGCGTATCACTGACACTTTCCTCTACCTGAAAACCCAAAGTGAGGATACGGCTATATGTTTTTACAATTTCAAATGTCAAATCTTCTTCTACTTTTTTTAAATCAATATTCGCAAGTGTTTCATTTATTTTACTTTCTACAAAGCGGCTTTTTATAGCCAAATCAATAATAGGCTGATATACTGTAAGCCCAGCATTTTGTTGCCAATTTGTACCAAATTGAATAGCTCTTGTCTCGTTTGAAGGCTCGAGTGAAAACTGCCCAACAGGTACAATTTGGCTTGCAATAATAGGGTTGTATCGATAATCATAAGCTAAAGTAATTTGTGGCAAAAATTTTCCTTTACTTTCCAACCGTTGTAAGTTGGCTATCAATACTTCCGTTTTGGCGGATTTAATAGTAGCTTTATTTGCTAAACCATTTTCTATGCACTCTTTTAACGTAATTTGGGCTAATGAAGAATGACATAGCAAAATATTGAAAATGAGAAGTATTTTTTTCATTATTGTTTAAAGTTTTAGCCTCTAAATACAGAAGCGGGTTCTACACTATTAATTTTCTTGATGGCGAAAAACGACCCTCCCACAGAAATAAAAACGGTGATAAAAAATAGAGCTACAATTTCCTCTGGGGAATAATTAATGACAAGTCCAGCATTGGCAACACCATTTTTAAAACCATTTAATAATAGTATGGCGATACAAAAACCTATCAAGGCAAAAATGAATGATTGTAACAAAATCAAATTACGAACGTAGTTGTCTGTTGCACCTATGGCTTTGAGTGTACCATAATCTTTGATGCGGTCAAGTGCTGCCGAATAAAGCGTAAGCCCAATAATGAAAAATCCACTAATAATAGCAAATACCACTAATGAGCCTATACTTGTACCAATGTTTGAGGAAACGGTAATAAAACTTACTGTAGTTTGTCGTAATTCTTCTGCATCCCACGCCTTAATTCCGTAAATGCTCTTGTTAATATTTTTGACAACATTGGCTACTTCATAGCCTTTTTTGATTTGTACAGCTATAGCACTTACTTTGTTTTCAGGAAAATTGCTAAAATATCTTGCCTTGCTAAGCGTGGTATAAAAGAAAGTTCCGCCGAACCCTCTTGCATTTTTAGTTTGTAGACGTATATAGGCCTCTTTTCCGTTAATTTCTAACCTTTTACCTATTTCCACAGTATTATCATAGATAGCTTGGTCAAAAAATTCTGCTGAAACAGCCCCATCAAATGCCAAATCTGTTAGTTTACCTCCATTAATTTTTGTAGGATTAGGCCCCGCCACAAATAAAGGAGCTTCGCTACCTATAATAAGTACAGGCGAGGTTTTACCGTTAGAAAACTTGACCAGGCTGCTTGCTGCAACTACCGCAAATGTATTTTCAACTCCATCAATACTTCGTATTTCTTGTAATAATCTGCTGTCTAATTTACCCAATTCGTTGGCGTTTTGGGTGATGTTGTCTATGACCCAAATTTTCCCGATGTCTTGACGAGAGTTTTGGATAATGCCGCCCATCAAACCAGTGAGAAACCCTAAAATTCCGATTTGCTGACCAATCAAAAAAATACTAATCACAATGCCCAAAACTACGCCAATACTTTTGGACTTATCGTATTTGATAAACTTAAATGCTGTAACTATCATAGTTTAGAGAGAAATTTTACATTCAACTTTAGAATTAATCATCAGATTTCCTGTTTCTTTTAAGGCAATGTGAATTTCACGCACTCTGCGGTCTTCTTGGTCATCAGCTTTTTCGGAAAAAAGGGATTTCTTTTTCAAATAGGGAGCTACCATCGTTACTTCACCTGTAGCAATTACTTTTTCGCTACCTATAAAAAATACTTTTACTTGCTGCCTTGTTTTTACTTTTGTGCTAAACAATTCATCTACTTCGGCACGCACTATCAAACTACCTTGCGGAGCTATTTCTGCATATTTTGAAAACTGATTAAGAGCTTCACCTTTACTTATTTGCATATCCAACACAACGCCATTGTATGGAGATTTTAATTGCCTTTTTTGTGCTTCGGTCTGAGCAGTTTTCAGTTGAGCATTCAATTCGTTCAATTGGTTACTTGTCAGTTGTATTCTGGCTTTTGCTCTTTCAAGGCTTACTTCTAAAACTCTCATGTCTGTTATAAGATCATCATAATTTTGCTGAGTTTCTGCGCCTTTTTCGATTAGTCTTTTAATTTTGTTCAGTAAAGATTTTTTGTTTGCAAGGTTTATCTCTACTTCTTTGGCTTGCGTTTGCTCTACTACAATCTGTGACTGCTGCGATAGCATTTTAGTTTGTATTTCCTTAATTTTGAGCAATTCCAAGTCATTTTCTAATTCCAAAATAACTTCTCCTTGTTGAACCTGTTCTCCGTCTTTTTTCAAAGTATTTTTGATAATACCCCCTACTGGAGCAGAGATACTTACAATTTCATGTTCAGGCTCTACTTTACCAATAGCTATTACTACGTTTGTAGCAATTTCGGCAGGGCTTAACGTAGCCACTGATGTCGTACTAATTTTATTTATTTGTTCGGGTTCTGCTTTGTTACAGCTCAACAAAAAGCTAGATACCAAGAGTATAAAAAGATGATTTTTCATGGTTATAGATATTGAATGTTGATACTAATAGATTTGATTATACCAAATTGAAATTTTGAAACCTCATAACTTGGAGGACCGAAACGACTTTTTACATCATTTGAAGTACCAATACCTTCTTTGGGTATGCCTATAAAATTTGTATCCATTTTACCATTTCCATTTTCATCATGCACTACCGCCACAGCATATTCTCCTGTTGCTACATTAGGGAAAACAGCAGTACATTTACCATCTTTGATAGTCGCAGTGATAGTTTTCATGGCAGTTTTTACGTCGGTCGGAAAGCCACTCTTGTTTTTGAAAATCGAAACCAAACATTTTCCTACATCAGATTTTAGCCCTTTGATTTCTACGGTCAATTCAGTACTTTGAGCTTGTACGGCTTGGGAAAAGCCAACGAGAAATAAATAAAAGACGATTGTTTTCATGTTTTATTGAAATTAAATTTAGTGGAAAAGTTCTTCTTCGGTGGGGTTTTCAGAAGCTACTCCGTTGTTTACATAAATAATTCTGTCTGCAAATTGCTTCAACCGTAAATCATGTGTTACTACTGCCACCGATTTACCTGTAGTCGAAAGCACTTTGAGTTCTTCCATTACTACAGCTACGCTTTTAATATCTAATGCAGCAGTAGGTTCATCACAAAGCATCAAAGATGGATTTGTAACCAGAGCTCTGGCAATGGCCACTCGTTGTTGTTGCCCACCACTGAGCATTTTGGGGAGGTTTAACATGCGGTTTTCCATGTTTACTTTTCGAAGTGCCTCTTCTGCTCGTTGCTTGGCTTCTTTTGAGGAAATTCCTAAAAGCAACAAAGGCTGCATAACGTTTTCTAAAGCATTGAGCGGAGCTAACAAATTAAAACTCTGAAACACAAAGCCAATATTTTTGAGTCGAACATTGGCAAGCTCCTTTTGTTTCAACCCGTCGATACGCTGATTACAAATCGTTACTTCTCCTCTTGTAGGGAAAATCACACAACCTAATAAAGAAAGTAATGTCGTTTTACCTGAACCTGAAGGCCCTATAATAAGCGTAAGTTCATTTTTCTTGAACTCGCAAGTAGTAGGTTGCAGGGCTGTAATAACAGTGTCACCTGTTTTATATTGTTTAGAGGCGTTGGTTACGCTGGCTACAATTTCCATCTGATTTTAAGTTTATATTCTAAAACTAAGTCCTGTTCTAATAAAAATAGCTTGCTTTAAGTCTAACTTTGCATTATCTATTGGCTTAAAGTCATCATTCATCAAATCGTAATTCCGAATAAATGAATATCCAATGCAAGAGTTGATAATCAGTCTCTTAGTGAATAAATAATTAAAAGTATGCCCTGCTTGAACTGTAACAGTTCGAGTGTAGTTAGCAATAGTATTATTGGCTAAAGACAAGTTTGGGATATGGTAAATACCACCTATCGCAGAGGCAGTTATTCCCCATTCAATTTTTGGCTTTGGTTTATAGAGAAAATTAATGCGAGGGTATGCTACCTCAATACAGAATTTCTCGTCTTGGTAACTTAACCCCGCAATAGGTATCAGAACATTTTTATTAAAATCATTCGCATAAGCAAAACCAAAAGACCAAACCAATCTTTTTCTTGCGTCTGCATTATAGTTGATTATCAAAATGCCACTTGGGAAAAGTGATTTTTCAAATTCGATAGCCGATAAACTACTGCGTATAATAAAGCGTGGGGAGACTAAAACAGACCACTTAGGGTTTATAAAATCGTAAATGAAAACCATTCCGTACTGTCCTTCAAATAATGTTGATACGGCTTTTTTATATTGTTCTGGAAGTTTTTCCAAAGAATAATTAGATGTTTTGATATTAACAACATTTATCCATTTGAGTCTCTTACCTAATTGTATAGGTGGTACACCTATTTGTATGTCATAAATTTGACTCAATTGGCTGTACCCAACAGTATCTCTTAAGTTTGTTTTGGGGGAGTATTCATAATAGAAATAGAGTTTATCATTCCTATTTTGAGCCCTCAAAGAATTTATACTTATTATCAGTATTACTACTAATTTTAGTGTTTTTAATTTACACATTTTAGTACGTTTTCGTTTTTTTTTTTTGCAAATATAATACGAAAACATTTTATTTTGCAAAATATAATTACGTTTTCGTATTATATTTTTTATTTTTGTATGTAATCCAAATAATTGTAAAGAAATGAAAAAGGATATTTTGATAGAAATAATTGAACATCTGAGTCAGTTTAGTGCTGATTATCAGTCAGATAAGACATATACACTTAAAGATTTTATAGGCTATCTCAATGCAAGTGTCGGGGTAGAGAAAACAGCTATGAGGAAAATTGAGGGTGAGCAAGAGAGGCAAATTCAAACAATCAGAGAAGAAAGCAATAGCGATGTGAGCATTTTAATTACCCTATTGTTTCGCTATGCCAAAGGTTATATCAAAAAAGCATTACAGAATAGCTCAATACAGACGGTTGATGAATTTGCTTTTCTAATAACTTTAATGACACACGATAGTCTTACCAAAACCGAATTAGTAAATAAACAAATAATGGAAAAAACCTCTGGTGTTGATGTGATTAAACGTCTTATTAATCAAAATTTAATACAAGAATTTTCAGATAAAAACGACAAACGTAGTATAAGAGTTATTATAACGCCCCAAGGCAAAGAAGAGTTGGAAAAGGTATTACCCGAAATGGCGAAGGTTTCCAAAATAGTGGTTGGTAACCTGACCAACCCTGAAATCAATACTCTTTCTTATTTACTCAAAAAATTAGACTTCTTTCACAACGATATTTTTATGAACAAACGAAACGCAAACCTCAATGATATATTGAATGAGGTCAATATCAATAAAAGCTACTAATCTTGATGAATGTCAAATTTAGAATATTAAAATTTCAAAGATTTTCAGTATTTAAAAGTATAGGGAAATTTAGTTCACAGTAATTAATTATTTTACAAACAGGTAAATATGAATCTAAATCAAAGCAAAGACATTCAAGTCAAATTTTGTTAAGTTTTCTGCCAAAGTAACCACCGAACAAACCCATACGTTGGGTCTTAATTGGTAATCTTGAGCAGAAGGCGTAACTACCAACAATGGAGGATTCCCAACATCTTGGAGTGATACACTATTTCCTCTTGAAAGTACGGGCGAATCTGACAGTTTAATCTCAATCGCAAGCTTGATACACATACCTTGTTCTATCACCAAATCAAGTTCAGCACCATCTTGCGAACGATAATAAAAAAGCAGTGAGTCCTGTGGCAACATGCTGATTATTTCCTGAATGATATAGCCTTCCCAAGAGCCACCAGCTACAATATGTCCAAGAAGGTTTTCAAATGTTTTAATACTTAGTAAATGATGCAAAAGTCCACTATCACGAATATAAATTTTAGGGCTTTTTACCAAACGCTTTCCTATATTGGTAAAATAAGGCTGTAACCTTCTGATTAAAAAAGCTTGTTCAAGAAAATCTATGGCATTTTTTACCGTTGGCTGACTAACGCCAAGTGAATTGGCTAAAGTAGAGTAATTTAAAATGCCTCCTTGCATACTTGCAAGCATCATCAACAAACGACGCATCAATAAAGGCGAAACAGAAAGACCCAATTGGGGTAAATCTCGTTCGAGATAACTCATCAAAAAATCATTCAACCAAAGGCTTTTTATTTTATCATTTTCAGCCATATACACCGCAGGAAAACCACCCCAAAGCCAATGTTTTTGATAATTTTGGGGGGCAATTTCTCGATAATGTAAAGGGTGCATTTCCAAATAGGAGATACGACCAGCCAAAGATTCCGCTGTATTCCTCAGTAAATCTGGCGAAGCCGAACCCAATAAAATAAAACGCCCAGCTTCTCGCTGTTGGTCAATCAATCCACGCAACAAAACGAAGATATTCGGTAAACGATGGATTTCGTCTAAAATAACAGTTTGACTGTATAAATTCTTGAGAAATATTTCTGCATCTGCTGAAAATTTTGCCAAATCAGAAGGAATTTCTAAATCAAAATAGATACTTTCTTTGGGCAATTCTTGCTGAATAGCTTTTACTAAAGTTGTTTTCCCTACTTGTCGTGGGCCTAAAATAGCAGCCACAGGAAAGTGATTTACTCTAAAAAGTAATTCGGAACTAAGTTCTCTATGTATCATATTTTCACAATTAATCCTGCAAATTTAAAAATTTATTTTAAATTTGCAGGATTAATTGTGAAATAGTATGTAAAAACAAAAAATCGTGTAACCAATGTATGAAACTATAAAGTTAATCTGGACTGATGAAGACTTTGAAAATATGGGCTGGCACGATAACCGCTTATATGGAATAATTTTCGATACACAAAGGTTTAGACTTTCATTTGATATAGATTATATTTTTGAATGGTCTGAAACATTGGATTCATTTTTAGTAGCACCATCGACGCTTGATTTTGAAAATATTTCAAACACATCAATAAAGATTGATTTTAGGGATACTCAAAGCATCATTATTCATCAAATTTTACGAATAAATGAAAGGAAAACACCTTTTGGAACCATAGAATGGTTTTATACTATTGAAACAGATGTCGGTGAAATTAGTTTTTGGGCCACAAGCTTTGTACAAAATATCAAAGCAATACCTATTTGGACAACCGCACAAGATTTAGACAGAACCCCCTCTTTTAATCATTCTACTCCTTGAAGTCTGTAAAAATAGAGTCAGAGAGTTCAAATTTACTCTTAGAAAAAGTGTGAGGGGAAACACAGAAATGATGAAAATTAAGCTTATTATATTGATTAAGTAACTAAATCAAATACCATGAAAAAACTACTCTTTATTGTACTATTGGCACAAATAAGCTTCAGCTTTAAAATGTATGCTCTCTCTTGGCGAAGTGTTTTTCACTACGTCAGTGTGTACTGCAATGTTACATTGCAAAAATGCAAAGCATTTTATAATCATTCCCAAGTTGTGTACTTCATATACCACTAACTGCTGTTTACTATGTGTCGCCTTCTAAGAAGGCATGACACTCTGACGTAGTTTAAAACTACGCCAAGCGAGGGCAATCTATAAAATCACAAATTATGTCTAAGTGAATCATACGAGCTACCATATTTTGCTCTATTGATTTTCCGTATATCACCCTGTGGGTCAAACATTCCAAAGTGTTCGGGAATCAATTCTTTATTCCCTACTTTCAGATGTAAGCTTTTAAAAAAATCAACTAAATATGTTGGACAAATTTCTGTTTGAATGGTTGAATTCATACAATTACAGTCAAAACATATACTCATCCACTGGCTGGGCTTTTGGTTTTTATAAAAAACTATACCGTGATGAGGTGAACAACAAGCTGCCTCTTCACAAAGAGAATCACTTTTTGCTAACCTTTTTTGGCTAATTAGTGCAGATAATTCCGTTATCTGAGAGCTATTCAAATTTAATTGAGTTACAACCGTTGAATCTAAGTGCCTTGTTGAATCTACAATTTCTTGCCCCATAAAACCATCATAGAGATAGACTACAACACTGTCATACAATTGTTTAGTTGTATTTTGACTTGTCTGTTTATCTGTTTTACAACTTAAAATTATCAAAATCGGTAAACAAGCAAGCACAAAAAATATTATGGTTTTTCTCATTTGTAGGATTGATTTAACTTTATGATGATATTTATCCCCTATTCCTTAAAGTTTGTAAAGCTATGAAATCATATCAAATTTCAAATTTACTCTTAAAAAAAGTGTTGAGGGAAAACACAGGAATAATGAAAATTAAGCTTATTATTTTAATGATTTTAGACTAATTGTTTCTATAAAAGTACTTCCATTAATTTGTGGAATAAATATTTTTATTCTATCCTCTCCTAAAATTGAATAAGTCCATTTTTGAATGGATGTGAATTTCAACTTTCTATTTCTGTTAAATATACTATCCAGAGGAGACATTCTAATTTTGAGTTTGTCATCATATATGTACATCTTCTCAGGAGATATTAACATAACAAAGTCTTTATTTAATGGCTTTAGCTCTGCTATTGTGCTAAATCTTTCTTGTAGAGAAAACGCTGATAATACTACTTTTTTTTCTTTATCATAACAAATAACTTCCTTACTGAAAACCTCAATAAAAATTTTAGACTTTGCATTAACAATTGAGCATTTCCCTTTTTCCAATAAACGATTGTTAGCATCTCTTAACTCTCCTAAAGTATCATTATCAATGTATAAGTTGAATTGGTGACCATGTAAATCAATCTGTAAATCAGGTTTTTTTTCAATTTGACACGCTAAAGAAATAGCATTAATCATTAAAAGCATTAGCCATTGGAGAAGTATTTGTATTATCCTTCGTAATATATGGCATTTGACTAAAACATAATTCATTTTCAGCATTGTAGGTTAATTCTGTTCTTACTTGCATCAATTATAAATTCATTTTATGTTCTATTTTTCAAGAATTTCTTTCTGAATTGTTTTCCATCCAAATTTCAAATTTGTAGAAATACGCTCCTTCATCACGATTAACCCTGCAAATTGAAAGTAAAATTTTAAATTTGCAGGATTAATGGTAAAAATTGGAATAAATATACTCTCTCTACAACAACTCCACCTTATTTCTGGAAAGCTTTACCTTATCTATTTTTTCTAATTGTTTCAATAGTCTGGATATTACTTCTCGGGAAGTTGCCAGTTCGTTGGCTAATTCTTCGTGGGTAATATTGAAAATTGTGTTGCCGCTTTGTTTGGCTTTGCGTTGGAGTAAGTTGATGAGTCGTTCGTCTAATTTATGAAAAACTACGTCGTCGATAACGGCTAATAGGTCTTCAAAACGCTTTTGATAGGTAGCAAAAACGAAGTTTTTCCAAGATGAATATTTACTTATCCATTCTTCTACTTTCTCGACAGGTATCGTTATTAAAGTGGTTCTTTCTTCGGCAATGGCTGTAATTTCACTTGTTTTTCTATCTAAACAGCAAGTAAGCGACATCGCACAAGAGTCGGTATCGCCGATATAATACAATAGTGCTTCCTTTCCTTCTTTGTCGGTTCGTAGAATTTTGATTGAACCATTAAGGATAATCGGAACAGAGCGAATATATCCGCCCGGTCGCATCAATACATGACCTTCCTCAATTGTCATATAATTCCCGATTTGGGAAAGTTCTTTCAATAATTCATTTTCAAAAATGTTACTAAACTTTTCTTGAAGAAACCTCAACTCTACTTGCATCAAATGTCTATTAAAATATTTAGCTTGAACGAAGTATAAATATAGCTTGATTAATGTATTTACACAAAAAAGCCTTCGCAAACAATCGTCGGCGAAGGCAAATAGGTTTATAGGTGCTTTTAGAAATGATTTACAATTGCCAAGTAAATAGGCATTCCGAAAGTAATATTGAAAGGGAATGTAATCGCCAATGCCATTGGTAAAAACAAACCGGGGTTCGCTTTTGGTACTGCTATTTTCATAGCCGCAGGTACGGCAATGTAAGAAGCACTTGCCGCCAAAATAGCGAAGATAAATCTGTTGCCTACTTCATGGGTAATAAAACCACTGGCAATAGCTACCCAACAACCATTAAAAAGAGGTATCACCATAGCAAACAGAATCGTAAACCAACCAGATTGATAAAAATTGCTGATTTTTTTACCGCTGATAATTCCCATGTCTAAAAGGAAAATCGCTAAAAAGCCTTTAAAAATATCTGTGGTAAAAGGTTTAATACCTTGTGCTTGCTGTTCACTTGCCAACAAACCGATAATTAAACTCCCGATAATTAGCAGTACGCTACCGTTGGTTAAAGAGTGTTTTACTACTGTTTTTAAGCCTTGAGGAGTATCGCTTTTACTTCCAAAAATACGTATCAATACAACACCAACAATGATGGCTGGTGCTTCCATCATCGACATTACAGCTACCATGTAGCCATTCATGGTATGATTTTGCATTTCTAAAAACGAAACCGCCGTTACAAAAGTTACAGCACTTACCGAACCGTAGGCAGCACAAATTGCTCCTGCGTTTTCGATACTTAGTTTCTTTTTCAGAATAAAGAAACTGTAAAATGGAATGATACAAGCCAAGAAAACACCAAAAAGTAAAGCCCAAATAATCTCAAGATTAAATGGGCTATGAGCCAACTCTTGCCCGCCCTTGAAACCAATTGAGAACAAGAGATAGAGCGAAATGAATTTAGAAGAATTTGGCGGAATTTCTAAATCACTTTTGAGTTGTACAGCAATAATACCCAGCACAAAAAATAAGAGTGCAGGATTGGTTAAGTTTTCGATTAGTAATTCTAAGTTCATATTGTAAGGATTTAAGGATTATGAAATTTATTTGAATCTTGCTCTTTCTAAGCGGTCGTTGATACTTCGCCCAATGCCGATATTGGGCAGTTTTTCGATAATAATGGCATCCAATTGTTGTTTGTCTAATCGGTGCATGGCGGCGTACAGATTTGCTCCTGCTACTTGTAAATCTCCGTTTTCTGCCAATACTTCATAATAATGTTTATCAGCATTTGCTATTTTATCTTTGAATAAAATCAGTCCTACTTTTTTTCTCGAAAAAGAGTTTACCATACTTTGTACATCGTCGGTAACAAAAGTTGGCGTGTTCGGAGCGTAGTGTTTCAAAAGCATTCCGGGAGCATCGGGTTGGTCTTTGGCACTGGTTTTAATCGCAATTTTTCCTATTAATGCTTCAATTTCTTCTATCGAAATCGCTCCATGTCTAAACAAAACCGCCTGATTGTCGATAAATCCAATAATGGTTGATTCTAAGCCATTTTCAGATGCACCGCCGTCTAACACTGCGGGTATTTTTCCATTAAAATACTCGGCTACGTGTTCGGCTGTTGTTGGGCTAATCGAACCAAATGGATTAGCACTTGGTGCAGCAAGCGGATAATCCAATAATGCCAAAAGCGACTGAGCTGTTGGGTGTTTGGGAATCCTGACGGCAACCGTTTCTTTGCCTGCCGTAATAATATTAGGAATACTCGGATGCTTTTTTAATAATAAAGTAAGTGGTCCGGGCCAAAAATGATTACTCAATTGGATGGCTTGCTCTGGTATTTCTACTGCTACTTTTTCAAGGTACTCCACCGACTTTATGTGTACAATCAAAGGATTGTAGAAAGGTCTTTGTTTTACTTCAAAAATCTTTTTAACTGCTTGTTCACTGTAAATATTCCCTGCCAAACCGTAAACTGTTTCGGTTGGCATACCTATTACTTCGTTATTATTTAAAAAAAAGGCTGCTCTGTTTATATCTTTTGTTACTTCAATCATGCTTTTTTATGGATTACAAAAATCACAATACATAGGGTCTTCTGTTGGTTTATTTTCTCGGTATAATTGCTCGCTACTGTACGAGCATTTTTGACAACTCCATATTACCGTTTTGATAGAACTTGTAGGCAAGCCACAAACACGACAAGGAAGCCCCGAATGAAAACCTGTAATCCCAAAACCAGGGGTACTACAAATCGGACAAAGACTTTTGGCTTTTTCCACCAGTTTTTGTGTCGTTTTTCCAATCATTTTCATTCTTGTCGGATTATACATTGCCCTCATATCTGTTTCGGCATAAACACATCCATACTTTTGATGAATGCTATGAAAAACATTTTTTAGGGTTTGCCAATCTATAATCCCTTTGGTCATTTCGGTAAAATTGTCTTTGGAAGGTCGAAGAATAAGACCATGACTGGGGAACTGTACTTTTTGGACAAATTCGACAAGTTCTTGTTCAGAAGAAAGCGTTTCGGCATCAAAGTTTGTTTCTGTAAAAATCTCATTTACAGTGAGTTCTATTTGATTTTGATAGTCTTTCAATAACAACATTTCTTCATTTGCTTTCATAAAAAACAATTGCGGATGTGAACCAAAAGAGCCTTCACTTGCCAAAACCAAATCAAACTTGTCCTTTTCTCTTGCCAATTCGCATTTCATTCTTGCCGTTTCTAAAGGACTTTTCGTCCTTTCTACTTCGCCTGCAAATGTTCCCAATTCATCTGTATCTATATTCTCCGACACCACACATTTTACTCCTAATGCTTCCTCTAAAATGGGTGCGATTACTTGCTCTTTGCGATGTTTCGTTGCAATCAGTAATGTTCGCCCTTTAAACATTTTATAAAGAATTAAATCAGAATCTTAGCATCTATATTCACGGTTTCGCCTTGTGTTTGCACATACTTGCGAATTTCGGCTAAATCATGCTGAAGCTCTTTGATTCTTGCCTCACGTCTTTTAATGTCTTCTTCGTTACTTACTGAAGAAATTTTACCTTCGTGAAATTTGATTTTCACTTGAATCATCTGCGAAATAAGTTCTATGGCTTCTTTTCCGCTAAATCGACCAAGCATCAGTTGTATTTCCATGATGTTCAATTTTATTGTCCTTGACCTAAAGAGAATGCTGGTTTTCCATCGAACTCATACAAGTTTTCGGTCTTGATGGTATCAATGCCAAACTCTAAACAGTCATTTAATAATTGAATGATGTCTTGTTTTTGGATAGTACTTCCCGCTGTTGGTTTGAATCTGCAACGCCAGTGGTCTGTACAGAATGTTTCTTTGAAACCGTCTGGCCAAACTTTGATACCACGGTTGGTAATCATCGAAAGTTTGATACCATCTTTGTCTAATGCCTGTACTTTTCCTGCCAACTCGTTGGGGTCTGTACCTGTCCAATGTACAAATACATCTACCCCAACCAGTTCTTTTTTAGCAGGAGCTTTACGCTGATACTTCGGCAAATTCAACGCTGCTCCCTTTGAATAATTAACAGGTTTAAAGGTTTGAGGCTGTTTGCCCAAATTAGCAATCACTGCCTCAGCAAATTCTTTTGTACCTACTTTCTGCGTACTGATTCCTTCTTTATAAATATCGTAAGTATGAATGCCCTCTTCGATAGTTCTTAGCCAAGCATTTTGTACTTTTTCTGCCACGGCTGTTTCGCCGATATGATTCAACATCATAATTGCTCCTTGCAACAATCCCGAAGGGTTCGCAAGGTTTTGTCCTGCTCTTCTTGGGGCCGAACCATGAATGGCTTCAAACATGGCACATTCTTCGCCAATGTTGGCAGAACCCGCCAAACCAACCGAACCTGCAATTTGTGCAGCTACGTCTGAAAGTACATCGCCGTATAAATTCGGCATTACGATTACGTCAAAAGCTTCTGGCGTATCAGCCATTTTTGCCGCTCCGATGTCGATAATCCAATGTTCATTTTCAATTGCTGGATACTCTTTGGCTATTTCATCGAATACTTGGTGAAACAAACCATCTGTTTGTTTCATGATATTATCTTTGGTGAAACAAGTCACTTTTTTGCGTCCGTATTGTTTGGCGTACTCAAAAGCATAACGCACGATTTTTTCACAGCCCGGACGGCTAATTAATTTCAAACATTGTACTACTTCGTCTGTTTGTTGATGCTCAATCCCAGCGTACAAATCTTCTTCGTTTTCTCTGATAATCACAATATCCATATCTGGATGCTTCGTTTTAACGAAAGGATGTAAACTTGTACACGGGCGAACGTTTGAGTAAAGTCCTAAAAATTTACGGGTCGTTACATTCAAACTTTTATAACCGCCGCCTTGCGGAGTAGTAATGGGAGCTTTCAAGAATACTTTGTTTCTTCGTACCACATCCCAAGATTCCTTAGCGATACCAGCCGTATTTCCTGCCAAATACACTTTTTCGCCTACTTCAATTTCCTCGACTTCAATAGCCGCTCCTGCTGCTAAGATGATTGCCAAAGTGGCATCCATAATTTCTGGCCCAATGCCATCGCCTTTTGCTACTGTGATTCGTGTCATGTTGATTTGCTTTTATTTTTTTGACTTTGCAAAATTCTTAAAAACAATTCATATATTTTTATTTATATTTGTAATGATAATCATTAATTATATTTATGAACTATACTTTGCATCAGTTACAGGTATTCCTGAAAGTAACCCAAACTCAGAGTATCACAAAGGCTTCGGAAGAGTTGCATTTAACGCAACCTGCGGTGTCGATTCAACTCCGAAATTTTCAAGACCAATTCGACATTCCACTTACGGAAGTAGTTGGAAGAAAGCTATTTATCACAGATTTTGGAAAGGAAATCGCCATTGCTGCCGAGCGAATTTTGAATGAAGTAAATGCCATTAATTTTAAAACTTTAGCCTATAAAGGGCAACTCACGGGGCGTTTAAAACTTTCGGTAGTTTCTACTGGAAAATATATTATTCCTTACTTTTTAACTGACTTTTTGAAGCAGCATAAAGGGATAGAATTGATTTTGGACGTAACCAACAAAGCCAAAGTATTAGAAAGTTTGGAAAATAATGAGGTAGATTTTTCTTTGGTTTCAGTTTTGCCCGATAATTTACAAATTGAAAAAGAAGAACTCATGCTAAACAAATTGTTTTTGGTAGGCAACAAACAAGAAGTCTATCTGAATAACAATTATGAAAAAGATATTTTAGGAAATTTACCCATGATTTACCGTGAACAAGGCTCAGGTACAAGAAGAATTATGGAGAAATTTATCGAAGAAAATCACCTACCGATTCAGAAAAAAATGGAGCTTACTTCCAACGAAGCCGTAAAACAGGCAGTAGTGGCGGGTTTGGGCTATTCGATTATGCCATTGATTGGACTAAAAAACGAATTACTCAACAACGACCTCCAGATTATTCCCGTAAAAGGTTTTCCCATTATTTCTACTTGGCATCTGATTTGGGTAAAAGGCAAAAACTTTTCACCTGTGGCACAAGCTTTACTAAATTATATCCGACAAGAAAAAGATAGAATCATTGCCGAAAAATTCCGCTGGTTTGAACAGTACTAAAACAACAGAGGCTGACTATAAAATAGCCAGCCTCTTGCATATAACGCAATAAAATTGGTTCTTTATAAAATCCCTTAGATTCAAGGGTTTCGGGAATTACATAAAAATTCATACCGAAAATGCTACCCCACTTGTTGTTTTGGAGAAACTCAGTAACATTGAGGAGAAACTGCCTCAACAGCAATTTATCAGAACCCATAAATCTTATATCGTTAATATTACTCATATCAAGCAAGTAGAAGGAAATATGATAAAATGTGCGGATAAAATCATTCCGATTTCGGGTTCGTATCGACAAAACTTCGAGGCATTTATTCAACGAAAAATTAGTTGAATGTTTCCCTCAATTCATATTTACTTCTCCAACTGCTTAGAATTCATGTACTCCGTGGGTGTAATGTTGAATTGTTTCTGAAAATTTCGAGCAAAATTGCTTTGTGAACTAAAACCAACCATGTACGAAACCTCGAAAATACGATGATTGCCCTGTGCCAATAATTCTGCGGCTTTTTTCAGACGAGTAATATTAATGAGTTCGATGGGCGTAAGTACCGAAATCGCTTTGATTTTTCTATAAAGCGTAATTCTGCTCATGTTCATTATTTCTGCCAATCGTTCTACGTCTAAATGCGTATCGCCAATATTTTTGATAATGGTGTCTTGAAGTGTTTCCAAAAACTGTTCGTCGGCTTTTGAATGTGCCATACTTTTGATATGCACCAAAGGCGAATTGGCAAAGTATTCTCGAATAATATTCCGATTATTCAACAAACTGGCAATTTGTGCCTGTAAATACTCTTTTGAAAATGGTTTTTCGATATAGGCATCCGCCCCCAATTCTAAGCCTTCTACTTTGGCTTGAATAGCATTTTTTGCCGTGAGCAGAATTATGGGAATATGCGAAAACTCAAAATTTGATTTTATCCGTTTACACAATTCAAAACCATCCATTACGGGCATCATCACATCGCTGATAATCAATTGTACGGCTTCTTTTTCCAAAATTTTCAGTGCTTCAGCTCCGTCTTCTGCTTTCAGAATGGTGTATTTACTTCTGAGCATTCTTTCTAAAAATTCCAGAATTTCGTCGTTGTCGTCAACAAGTAAAATGACTGCTTGCATAGCGTTTATTTAAAGTGTTTGTGCTTTCTAAAGGTAATTTCAATACAAAAATAATAGCTCCGTCGCTGCTTTCTTTCAAAAACAAGTCGCCGTGTAAAAGCTCCGTTAGCGACCTCGCCAAAGCTAAACCAATGCCTGTTCCTTCTTGCTTGGATTCTTTGAGGCGATAAAATGGTTCAAAAATCTTTTCTTTCATTTCTGAAGGAATACTCAATCCGTCGTTTTCAAATTCTATGGTCAAGTAAGTGGCTTTTTCTGTGGGTGCTAAAAGGCGAATGGCTACTTTCTTTTGGGCAAATTTGATGGCATTGCTGAAAAGATTGCTAAAGATTTTATTAAGTGCTTCTTCGTCCACCATGGCATAAATATCGTTTGGCGGATACTCTATTTGGTAGGCTAATTTGCGTTTTTTGGTCAGTAAATTAAAATTCAGGTAAGCATCTTTCAGCATTTCTGTCACATTCAACCGAATAATATTTACGCTAAAACTTTTGGTTTCTACTTTTCTAAAATCCAGAATTTGAGTTACCAAAGCAATCAAACGATTGGTGTTTCTGTCCATCATCATCACATCTTCTTTGATGTCAGGGTTTTCATCCATTTGTTCCAAAAGATTTTCCACCGGTCCTTTTATCAAAGTCAGTGGCGTTCGGATTTCGTGAGCCAAATTGGTAAAAAAATCAATTTTTGCTTCATAAATTTCTTTGGCTTTTTTGTCTTCAACGATGATAAGGTACGTTCTGAGTAAATAATAAATCAAAGAAAGTACCACCACGGCATAGAACAAATAGGCCCAAATAGTAGCCCACCACGGCGGTAAAATATTGATTTTCAACACTTTTTCTTCTTTACTCCAATTTCCATTGATAAAGGCTTTTAGGTGAAAAGTATATTTTCCGGGCGAAAGGTTGGTAAAATATACTTTACGATTGGGCTTAATGGCTGTCCATTCTTTATCTAAACCTTTCATAAAATAGAGGTACTCCGTCATTTCTGGCGAAATGTAACTCAATGCCGCAAAGTCAATATTAAATGAAGATTTATCATAAGGCAAAGTGATTTCTTGGGTATAAATAATTGATTTTTTCAAGAAGGAATGTTCGCTATCAACTTCTTGCTCTTTGTTATCAACCCGAAAACCTGTGATATAAATTGGGGCAATACTTTTGCTAATTTCTATGGCTTCGGGCGTGAAAGTAATCAAGCCTTTTACACTTCCGAAGTACATTTTTCCTTTGGCATCTTTGTAGCCAGAATTATAATTAAACTGGTCGCTGAGAAGTCCGTTGTCTTTGGTATAAGTAACCAATTCTTTCGTTTTAGGATTATAATTCACTAATCCTCTGGAAGTTGTAATCCATAAATGATGCTGATTGTCTTCTAAAGCTTTATAAATAAAATTGCTTGGCAGACCGTCTTCAGTTGTAATATTGGTGATGGTTTTACGGTCTTTGCTGAGTTTGCAGAGTCCGCCGCCTTCGGTAGAAAACCACAAACATTGCTGACTGTCTTCGTAAATGGCATTGATATTATTGTTGGTCAAAGTATTTTTATCATCGGGACGATTGCACAAAAAGCCTTTTTCTTTGGTCGTAGGATTGAAATAATACACGCCACCATGCGTGCCGAGCCAAATAGTATGTCTGAAATCTTCAAGCATTGAGGATGTCCAAATATTATTAGGTACTTCTTCCACAGGAATAAAACCATCTACTTTTGGCTCGTATCTGAGCAAAGTACTTGCCGTGCCAACATAAATATCGCCTGCTTTACTTTGGAAAAGACTCACAATAAAATTATTCTTCAAATCATATTTCCCCGTGCCTGTGTTGTAGCGTTTCTTTACTTTTCCTGTTCTAATGTCCAAAATATCAAGCCCATGCTCAAAAGTACCAATCCACAAATCATTGCCAACCGCCATCAATCCATGAATATTTGAATAAATAATACTTGTACTTTCGCCTGTGGGCATAAACTGCGTAATTGCTCCCGTCGTCGGATTGAGTTTACTCAGTCCTCTGTCTTCTGTGCCAATCCAAATATTACCTTGATAGTCTTCACAAATTTCCCGAACGGCATTTCCGCTGATAGATTTTTTAGAATTATCCGCAAAATACTTCTGAAAAAGCGAGTGTTTTTTAGAATAATAATTAATGCCTCCGAAATAAGTACCAATCCAAATTCCGCCTTCTTTGTCTTTACAAAGCGAATACACGGCATTGTCGGTCAAAGAAAATGGGTCGAGAAATTTCTTTTTTAAGTTTGTAAACTGATTCGTTTTGGTATTCAAAATAAAAATGCCTGACTCAGTAGCAAACCATAATTCATTTTTGGCATAAGCTTGAATGTCTCTAACGTGTACTTTGGTTTTGTCTGGATTCGTCCTTAAAACATCTTTATAGGTCTCGGTTTTCAAATCAAAACGTTTGATTCCCTGACTCGCCGTGCCGATGTACAAAGCTTCGTTGCCAACAAAATACAGCGTATGAATCCAATTGGAAGATACTTTTGGCGAATGTTCAAAAACATCATACGCCTTAAAAGTACCTGTACTTTCTTGAAATTTTTCGATTAATCCATGATTGGTCGCCACCCAAAGATTTCCAGAAGCATCAATCGTCAAAGCTGTTGCTTCAAAGTATTTCGAGACAGGAAAAACGGTAATTCGCTTATTTTCAGTATTATATCTACAAAGCATTTGTTGCGACAAAAACCATAGTTGATTTTTTCCATCAATTGCTATGGCATTTATTTCATTAAAAGCTTCGGTCTGAGCAAAACGTAGTAAACGCTCTTTCTGATTATCAAAAAAGTATAAACCCTTCGTAGAACCTACCCACAAAGTACCATGCTTGTCTATTTTCAGACAATTTATCAAGTCTGGATTATAAGTATGAGGCAATTCGGCAGGATGAAAAGTTTTGAAATGATAGCCATCAAAACGATTGAGTCCGTCTTTTGTGCCAAACCACAAAAAACCGTTTTTGTCTTGCGTACTGCAATAAACTGTATTATTTGAAAGCCCATTTTCTACTTGATAATGCTTAAAAAAATACGATTGAGCCATTGTATTGGACACACAACAACACATTATCAAAAGGCTTCTGAGTAGTAAGGAAATATGTTTTGATTTTTTCAAAAAAATAGAATCTGAAGTGAAATACTGATACTTAGCCTCATAAAGTTAGAAAATTATGAGTGAAACAATATTAAATGAAACATTTTGAAGAAATAATGATAATTATTGAATTAAGTAGCAAAAAGTGAAAGTCTAATTTTGTAGCCACAGAACTACTCAACTTTCATAGATAAACATTTAAAATCATTTAACCTAATATCATTTCCTAATGAAAAAACTGTTTTTACTTGGCTTAGTACTTTTCAATTGGGCAAATATTTTTGCTCAGAGTACGCAAGCTCCTGCTTTTCCACTCATCACACACGACCCTTACTTTAGTATTTGGTCCACTACCGACCAGCTCAATGCTTCGCCTACCAAACATTGGACAGGCACTGACCATTCTTTAATGGGTATTTTAAATGTAGATGGCGAAAACTATCGCTTCATGGGAAAGCGTGGCGAAAGTTATAAAAATATTATTCCAGCAGGCGACGAAGAAAATTATGCCGCTAAATACACTGAAACTACGCCTTCGGAAGATTGGAAAAATCCAGATTTCAACGATAGCCAATGGAAAGACGGAGCAGCTCCTTTCGGCAATGTGCGTGGTGTTTCTAAAACTTTGTGGCTTAGTAATAGTATTTGGGTGCGTAGAGTATTTACGCTTGAGGACTTGAATTTGAAAGACCCCATTTTGAAACTTCAATACGACGACGTAGTGAAAGTATATCTCAATGGCGATTTGATTTACACCGCTGGCTGTTGTGCAGGCAAATACTTATACTTGCCGATGTCCAACGAAATGAAAAGTAAATTGAAAAAAGGTAAAAACGTCTTGGCAATCAACGTAATGAATACGGGCGGTGGCGAAGCTCTTTTAGATGTCGGCATTGTTGAAAAAGTGATTTTTCCTGATGATGCCAAAACGCATCTTGCCGAACAAAAAAGCGTAGTGCTAAATGCTACTCAAACGGTTTATACTTTTACTTGTGGTAAAGTAAATCTTAATCTTACTTTTACGTCTCCCCTACTCATCAACGATTTAACTACTTTAGCAAGACCTGTTTCTTACATTACTGCCAAAGTGCTTTCAAATGACGGACTTCCGCATCAAGTAAAGCTTTTTGTAGGGGCTTCTACCGACATTGCTACCAATAACGCTACGCAAGAAGTAGCAGCCCAAAAGTATAAAAGTGGCAACTTGACAATTTTGAAAGCAGGAACAACCCAACAACCCGTTTTACAAAAAAGAGGCGATGACCTCCGAATTGATTGGGGCTACATGTACGTAGCCGCAAAAGCTGGAGCAAATGTTCAGCAATTTATCTCAACGGCTCATGTAGAAAACCCTTTCCAAAGTCCTGAAAAAGACCTTAGTACAGGCAAAAAAATGAGTTTAAATACGGTCATTGACTTAGGTAAAGTAGCCAAAATAGCGAAAGAAGAAGTATTGATGTTGGCTTATGATGATATTTATTCGATACAGTATTTTGGCAAAAATCTTCGTCCGTGGTGGAACGATAAAGGCACAACAACGATTGAATCGCAACTTGCTTTGGCTTCAAAAGAGTATGCGACTGTTTTGAAAAAATGTGCTGTAATCAATCAAACCATTTATAACGATGCCTTCAAAGCTGGCGGAGAAAAATACGCCAAATTATGTGAATTGGCTTATCGCCAAAGTATTGCGGCACATAAACTCTTGAAAAGTCCAGAAGGTGAAACCTTGTTTTTATCAAAAGAAAATTTCAGTAATGGTTCTATCAATACCGTTGACGTTACTTATCCTTCTGCTCCGCTTTTCTTGGCTTATAATCCTGAATTATTGAAAGGAATGTTAAACGGAATTTTCTATTACAGCGAAAGCGGTAAATGGGCAAAACCTTTCCCTGCACACGATTTGGGCACTTATCCGCTCGCCAACGGACAAACTTATGGCGAAGATATGCCCGTAGAAGAATGTGGCAATATGATGATTTTGGCGGCGGCTATTTGTAAAGCAGAAGGAAATTTGAACTACGCCAAAAAACACTGGAAAACCATGAATATTTGGGCGGATTTCCTTACAAAAGAAGGTTTCGACCCAGCGAATCAATTGTGTACAGATGACTTTGCAGGACATTTGGCACGTAATATCAACCTTTCGGCGAAAGCTATTGTGGCTCTTGAAACTTACACGCAATTAGCCAAGCAAATGGGCGATATGGATACTTTCCGTAAATACGATGCCATTACAAAAGGTTTTGTAAGCAAATGGATGGAAATGGCAAAAGACGGCGACCACTACGCTTTGACTTTCGATAAAAAAGGTACTTGGAGTCAGAAATATAATTTGGTTTGGGACAAAGTATTGAAATTGAATTATTTCCCGAAAGAAGTATTTGACACAGAAGTAAAATACTATTTGACCAAACAAAATGAATTTGGCTTACCCCTCGACAGCCGAGCTACTTATACAAAATCGGACTGGGTAATTTGGACTTCGGTAATGGCAAATGATTACAAAGATTTTGAAGCTTTAGTAAATCCAATGTTTGAATACGCCATCAAAACAAAATCAAGAGTACCCATTAGCGACTGGCACGAAACTAAAACAGGTAAAATGGTTGGTTTCCAAGCCAGAAGCGTGGTTGGTGGTTACTTTATGAAAGTACTTGAACAAAAAATGAAGAGTAAATAATTTAGATAATAAGGTTGTAAATCAATAGCTTCTACACTTTTTCTCTACTACTATGCTGGGTAAACCATAGTAGTAGAGATTTTAAAAATCTTTCAAATAATCACTTTTAAAAATTACTATTATCCAATTTAATAAACGAGGCTATTTCGGCAATAACCAATCCCAAAAACGGGCTTTGATATTTTGCTGAAATAGCCTCAATTGTTTTATAAAGAACAACCAAAAATCACTTTATTTTTCTACATAAAAATCTACGGCTTCTACTTTTTCAATGATAGAAGCACCGATTTTAATATGATTTTGGTGTTCTGGCGATGCTCCGTATTTTTCTAATTCCTTTTCAGAAGCAAAACTTGACACGTAAACGTGTTTATTTGCCTTATTTCGCACGTTCTTCGGCACAACGCCCCATTCGTAAGCTTTTACTTCTTTTCGCTTTACAGCCAAGTTTTTGAACGAATCATCCACTTCTTTTACGCCTTTCGCTGGTGCGTCTGCTTTAAAAGTAACCGTCACTACGTGTTTCAACATTTTGGGAGCTTTCTCTTGTGCTTGTAGTTGAGTACCAAACGCAAACATCAGGGCAAATGACAATAATTTAGTTTTCATAAAAATTGGGTTAAAATAATGAGTAATACTTCAAACGGACTCTTGTATTCAAAAGTATTTTACAAAGATTTCTCACCCAAATAAAACCGACCATTGCTTCAAACTATTCGACTACTCCAAAAATTCCCAAGTACCATTTCTTTGCAGAAAAATTTTCCTTTGAAATTTTTCATAAAACCAATCAGCAAAAACACTTTCTTTTGTTTTTTTATCTTTTTCCAACAGCCTCACTCCTACCGAACTATTCAGAGCTTCTTCGTTTACCGAACCGTCTTTGTGTAGAAACAAACTCGAAAATACTTTTTCAGGATAAAGATTTCTTAACTCTTCAACCACCGCATGAAAAGTTTCATGTTTGGCGGCAATGGCAATTTGTTGCAAATACGCCAAAAACCATTCGTTGAAATCTCCTTTCCAGTAAGTTTCGATTTCTTTGCTGTTCAACTTCGTCGGTACTTTATGAATAATCGGGCTTGCCGTGGCTGTATTGGCAAGGTCTTTCACCACATTGGGGTTTTGTAAAGCCCAAGTAACGAATCCCACGGGATTGTGAATATTCTTTCCTTCAAAAATCAATTTGTTGGCTTTGCTTACTTCCTGCTCTACGGCTTCAATGCCATAAGTATTTATCCATTGCTCCATCAGGTTTTTCGACATTCCCTCCCAATTTTTGCTTATCGCCAGCAGTTTGTCTAATTCACTTTCCAGCGAAAGCTCTTCGGCGATTTCGGGGAAGTATAACATTTTTCCAACATCTTGCTTATTTTTATTGGGTAATATCCAAAAAGTAAGGGCTGTTACGGCCCTGCCTGTTTTTACTTCATCGAAAGTAAATTTGATGTCTGTAAATTCTTCAAGGTCTTCTTGTGCTTTTACAATTACTCGTTGTTTGAAATTTCCATAGAGTGGATACTTATCCACTACATCAAGCATTTCTTTCAATTCCTGAATCTTGATTTGTCGCTTGCCAATGGTTTCGTATTGTTTCAGCAATTCATAAATTCTAATCGAAAAGGAACTTTGCAGTTTCAAGATGTTTCTAACGTCATACATCAAAAACTGGCTTTGCAATTGCAACAAAAAGGGTTTCATATCGGGATGAAACGAAATATCTAAGTATTTGGCAGATTTCTCTTCTACAAAGCTTTTAACGCCCGTGGCTATATGTGTAAACAATTCCATCTTTCCATCTGGCGTATCCATCAACACTCGTATTTCTCTTCTGCCCAAGCGTTCTGCTCCTTGTTTCAAATATTTGTACGAATGCCCGTCTTCTTGTAATTCAAAATCTTGAATTACTTCGTGTAAATAAATTCTATATACTTTGAAGTCTTCGTCGTCTCTGTGAATTTTCATCAACATTTTGGTAAAAACTCGCATTTCCCAAATATCAAAACGATACTTCCCTTCTACCAAACGGTTTGCCTTACGAATCAGCTTTACTACGTTCGTTTCTTTGTTGCCTTGACTGCTATTTTTATCGTTTTTAAGCTTTTTCATTTTTTTTAAAACCTTCTCCTACACAATTTTGGGATTTTTGTTATAGTTTGATACAATTATACCTATTTTTCCGGTAAAATTGTTATACTTCATAGGTAAAATTGTTATACTTCTCGGTAAATCTGTTATACTAACCGGTAAAATTGTTATATTTAAGCTCAGAATCATTTGAAAATCAATGAGTTATGGACACCGAAAATACATTAAAAAACAAATAAAAAAATTAAAACAAACAAAGAGGAAAATTTTTGATTTTTGTTTGTTGTTTTTATTATTTTTTTGATTTTTAATTGTACAAAAATAATAAAAATCTTTATTGATAATCATTCGTAATGCCAAGTTGCTGGCTTTTGTTGAAATCAAAAAAGCCAATTATAACAATTTTACCGGAAATCACATTTTTGCTACTTCTTTCGTTGGATAAAAAGCACCTTAGATTTACAGGCTTTTTTCTGGGATTTTTGTTATAGTTAATATTGGCAATTACCTTAAATTTTAAGCTTTTTTCTAAAAGTGCAACGCTTGCACTTTTAGGATTTTGTTCGCTTTTATAGCTTAACAATCAGTTGATTTTATGGACTGTAAAGCTTCATTTTTTGGGATTTTTGTTATAGTTCTAAAAGTATTTTTGACTTTATTCACGCTCTAATTTTCCTTTTTTTCTAAAAGTGCAACGCTTGCACTTTTAGAAAAACCTTTCTGAACTTTCAAAAAATGCTACGATTTGCTAAATGAAAATCCCTTTAATTTTGGGATTTTTGTTATAGTTCAAAATCAATTTTGAAGATAATTATTGTCGTTTTCGCTTGATTTCTAAAAAGTGCAACGATTGCACTTTTTAGAAAATGGGTTTATGCAAGCTTGAGAATTTTCTGTTTTTCCCAAAAGTGCAACACTTGCACTTTTGGGAAAAACTATAAAACAGACTTGAGTTGATAGATTTTTTTGATAAGTAAATCACAGTCAGATTCTTTCGTGAGGTTATTTGCCAAAGCAATAATTTGGCTTCTGAGTGTTTCTTTGGGTACGCTACTTTCTACACTTTTTGGTTTTTCAGTGTTTGTATTTACTTCGCTCAGATTTTGAATGGCTTCTACGCCAATATCTTTGCGGTCGGCTAAAGTTTGAATTTGCTTTTTACTCAAAACCGACGAACCCGTCAGTACTTGTTCTTGAAGTTCTTTACTGAGTTTTGATAAACCTTCTGCAAATTTTCCGTCGTTTTTAATCGTGCGTACACTTACGTTAAATTCATCCGCCAATTTTTCTGCCACATTCACAGGTTTGCTGTCTTCGCCTTGTACTTGCAAAGCCACTCCCCTATTGGCTTTTTGCGTGTTGTATTTCAAACCACGCAAGTATGATTCTTCTTCTGGTGTGATATTTCTTCGCCCCAATTGAAGGTCAATCATAAATTCTTTGACTTTCTCGATAGATTCAAAGATTTTCAGATTAATCTTAAATTCAATTTTATTTTTCTGGCAAATCGCATAGCGGTTGTGTCCGTCCACCAAAACGTAAACCGTCGTATCGAGTTCGTCTTGTTGGAGTTCGGTAGAAGTCGTTTCCCACAAAATCAAAGCATCTTGGCAGCCGTGCGTCAGTAAATTTTGTTCCAGTTGATTGTACTGTTCCTGACTGAGTGGACGAATTAAATCTTTCAATTCGTCGATAATCACGATAGCATTTTTGATGCGTTCAATATCATTAAACCCACCGATAGGTGCAGGTTTAGGAGTGTTGTGAATGGTTGCCACTTCCACAGCACGTTTTTTGAATAATTCTTTTTTAGATGCCATCTGCTTATTCGTTTGAAATCACTTCGTGTGCAAGTTCCATGTAGGCATTTGCCGCTTTGGATTTGGGGTCGTATTGAAAAATATCTTGATTCATGTATTGGCTTTGTTTCAAGACCGTTGTGTTTTCGATGATACTTTTGAAAACAGGAATGGAAGGATACGTTTCCAAAACAGACTCCATCATTACTTGGTGAATGGTTTGGTTGAGATGTACCATCGTAAACAAAAAGCCACGTACTTTCAAAGAAACATTCGTGTATTCACGAACGGCAGAAATTTTTTCTAATAAATTCTTAACGCCATTGAAAGCAGAAGATTCGGGCTGAATCGGAATGATACATTCAGTGGAAGCATTCAAAGCCGAAATCGTCATTAAATTCAATGAAGGCGGACAATCGAAAAGAATAAAATCAAATTGGTCGTTCAATGCTTGAATTTTCTTTGCCAAACGCATTTCTGAACCTACTTCGGTAATGAGTTTTACTTCGTAAGTAGCCATTTCGATATCCGAAGGAGATAAAAATAAATTAGGTTCGATTTCAAGCAGTGGGAGTGGGTCTCGTGAAATCAAAGAAGTAATCACTTGTTTTTCGGGCGAATGTATGCCAAAACATTGAGACAAATTTCCTTGCGAGTCCATATCCACCAATAAAACTCGGTATTTGAGCAAAGCAAGGGCTTTACCTAAGTTTATAGTTGTAGTAGTTTTCCCAACGCCACCTTTGTGGTTGATAATGGCAATGCTACGAGCCTTAGAAAAAGTAGAATCGGTATAACCATAATTTCGCATAGCTACTTCTAACTTTTCTAAATGTTTTGGCGAAAAAGCTTGGATGCCTTCCAGTGCTTTATAAATGGTTGTAGCAGGAATTTGAGCTTCTTTTTCAAGTTGAGTTCTATTGATAGAAGGGCGAGAAAAGAGAAATTTACGGACAATTTCAGTCGTAATCATTCGGAATAATGGTTCAATCGTTAAATTCAAAATATTAATCAAATATATATGATTTTATATATTAATAAAAATAAAATATATAGATATATATGTTTTGAGTTAATATTTTTTATCGAAGGAATCCAAAATACTTTTCAAATTTTACTTTAGGCTGTAAGTAAAATCAATGTAAATAATTGAAAAATAGCCAAATGATGATTTGTGCTGTAAAAGCCATTGCCAAAGTAGCAGTACTATAAACCTTTAAGGTAGCAGAAGTTTCAAGATTTGAAAAACGACTAATTACCCAAAAATACGCATCGTTGGCATGGCTAATCATCATGCTGCCAGCTCCCATACTTAGAATGGTTAGCGTTATATCCATCGGAGTCGTCAATCCCAAATTGACAAGCATAGGCGTTATCAGCGAAGAAGCCGTGATAATTGCTACCGTAGAAGAACCCTGAGCAGTCTTTAAAATAGCAGTAATTACAAAAGGAAAAAATATTCCTAAAGCATAGCCACTCAATAATTCACCTAAATTTTTACCGATACCCGTCGCTTGAAGCATTTCGCCAAACATTCCTCCAGCGGCAATAATGGCTAAAATCATTCCCGCTTTTTCTACGCCATCCGTGAGCCAGTGAGATAAATCTTTGCGGTACTTTTTCTGAATCAATAACAATGAAAATACAATCCCAATTGCCAGAGCCATTACAGGTTCGCCGATAAAAGCAATGAATTGTAAAGAAAATGATTGTTCCGCTAAAGCTTTTGAAACAAATAAAAAGACAATAGATTTGAAGGCAATCAGGGCAATTGGCAGAAAAACAGGTAAGAAAGAAAGAACAGCCGAAGGCAAGGTATCAACCGCTATTTGTACTTCTTCTTGCTCGATATAGGCGTGCGAAATGCCTTTTCCTTGCCAAACACTCCAAAAATAGCCTATCAAAGCGACGGGAGCAGCCAAAATAATTCCCCAAAGCATGACCATTCCTAAATCTCCACCCACTGTTCCGACGGCTGCCGTTATGCCGGGATGAGGCGGAACAAGGCAATGGACGGCATACAAAGAAGTAGCCAATGCAGCAGCCATCACGGGCATTGTATGTTTCGTTTTTTTGACCAATGAATGATTTAAACCACTGAGGATAATAAAACCGCTATCACAAAAAATAGGGAAACCAATGACAAAACCTGTGAGGGCAATGGCAGCAGGAGCATTATTTTCGTTGACTAATTTTAAAATGGCATTTGCCATACTGGTAGTAGCACCTGTTTTTTCAAGAATCAGCCCCAGAGTTGTACCAAGTATGATTAATAAACCTATTTTTTCCATGGTATGTCCGAAGCCGACTTTTAGCGTACTCACGATGCTTGGAAGTGGTAAGCCACTGAGTACTCCGACCAACAGAGCCGCTAAAGCTAAGGCAAAAAAAGCGTTCAGTTTCATGTAAGCAGTTGCCCACACGATGAAACTGATACTGGCTACCAACAAAAAAATTAAATAATAGGTCATGCTTTTTAAGTATGAGTGGTGAATGTTGAGTTTTGAATCCGTCCTTTCAAATTATTACAGTATTTCAAATTCTAAGATAATATTGTACGATTACTTATTTTAAAAAACTACTCGTTCCAAGCATTACCGACTTCACTCAAAGGCATACACGCAATGAATGTTCCGGGAACTGGGTCGTAAGAAAGGATTTCTTTACCAACTTTTTCAGAAGTATAATAGCCCAAAAGTGTTAGACTTTTTACTCTTCTAAAAAATGCCACGGGGTCGGGTTTGGCTACCAAAGTAATGCCCCAAGCCGAAGGTGGTAATTTGCCTGCTTCTTTGTCTGCTTTCAGTAAAAAGGCTTCTCTTTCTTGTTGATTGCACTCTATAAAAGGCTTTTTATTTGCTTCTTCGCAAGCTTCGTCGAACTTTTCTAAGTCTTCAAGAAAAGCCTTTTGGTCTGCTTCCGAAAGCATTTCTTTCAACATCTTGTCGATAAACTGAGGTACACCCAATTCTTTTGCCCCGGGCGTTTCGGTTTTAGGTAAAATCGTTTCTGCGATTTCAGCAATCAAATTTGCTTGATTATTGGATAGAAAAACGGGTTGCCAATTTAATTGAGCTTCTTTTTGACAAGCAATAAAAAGCTCCGACAAAGCTCCAGCCGAAAGGCTATAACCCAAGAATAAAGTGGTATTTTTAAGGACTTCTCTACGGTTCATAAGGCTACAAATTTTTACGGTTCAACTCACTTACAGCAAAATCAACCGCTCTCGCCGTCAATGCCATATAAGTAATAGAAGGATTTACACAAGAAGAAGAAGTCATACAAGCACCATCCGTAACAAAGACATTGGGTACTGTATGAATTTGGTTATTGCCATTCAGTACCGAAGTTTTTGGGTCACGACCCATGCGGGCAGTTCCCATTTCGTGTACGCCAACGCCCAAACCGCCTGCATTATCAAAGGTTTTTACATCTTTGAAACCTGCTTTTTCCAACATTTCAGCGGCATCTATTCTGATTTGTTCACGCATTTTCATTTCGTTTTCTTTCAAACCTGCGTCAAAAACCAATTGTGGAATGCCCCATTTATCAGTTTTTTCGGGGTCTAAGCTTACTTTATTTTCATGATAAGGCAATACTTCACCAAAACCCATTAAAGTCATTCCCCAGCCGCCCGGTTTGAAAAGGGATTCTTTAAATGCCGCTCCAACGCCTTCGCCACTTACGCCTCTTCCCCAGTTACTTCTGCCGCCGCCAGCTCCTTGATAATCGTAGCCACGCACAAAATTTGGATTTTTAGAAGCAGCATCCAAATTCACAAATCTTGGAATAAATAAGCCCGTCGGTTTGCGTCCTTTGTAATATTGGTCTTCAAAACCATCATAAGAACCCATCGCACCAGTTCTGTAATGATGATCCATCAAATTATGCCCTAATTCTCCGCTATCATTTCCCATCCCGTTGGGGAAACGATTGGATTTAGAATTCATCAAAATTTGAGTCGTTGCCAAGGTTGAAGCACAACTAAAAATGATTTTTGCTTTGAAAATAATTTCCTCTTTCGATTCGCTGTCGATGACTCTTACGCCTGTGGCTCTTTGTGTTTTTTCATCGTAAATGATAGAATGAACAATAGAATTTGGACGAATAGCGAAGTTTCCTGTGTTGTTTGCTGCTGGCAAAGTAGCGGAATTACTGCTAAAGTAAGCACCATAAGGACAGCCTCTTGAACAACGATTGCGGTTTTGGCACTTTCCACGACCCAAGGCAAGGTGCTGTGGTTGTGGTTCGGTGAGGTGAGCCACTCGTCCCGTAGTAACGGGGCGACCGTTGAATTTTTTAGCTACTTCTTGGCGAAAATGTTTTTCTAAACAATTCAGCTCGATAGGAGGGAGGAACTCGCCGTCGGGTAAATGGTCTAAACCTAATTTTTCACCACTTACGCCAACAAATTTTTCAACATACGAATACCACGGAGCTAAATCTTTGTAGCGAATGGGCCAGTCGATACCGATGCCTTCTTTGGCATTGGCTTCAAAATCTAAATCACTCCAACGATACACGTGTTTTCCCCAAGTAAGTGTGCGACCGCCCACATGATTCCCACGAATCCAATCGAAACGCTGTTTTTCTTGATAAGGATTGTCAATATCGTTCGTGAAAAAATGTTTTACAGACTCTCCGACAAAGCCACTTCTGATTTGAATATGATGTTTTTGTTGGTCTTCAAAACTAAGTCCGCCACGATGAGGCATATCCCAATGCTCTTGCATCATGGTTGGATAATCTTCGATATGATTCACCATTCTTCCTTTTTCAAGTACCAAAGTTTTCAAACCTTTTTCACAAAGTTCCTTGGCAGCCCAGCCACCACTCATGCCCGAGCCAATCACAATGGCATCATAGCTATTTTCCTTGTTAATTTTAATGTTTAGATTTGACATAAATTTTATATAAAATTGTATTCCTCTAAGGTCGAAGATATTTCTTGAAAATGCAATCCGACTTATGCGGAATGCTCAATAATTCTGCTTGATTCACGCACAATCAACTCCGAACGTAGGGTAATGGCGTTGGTTTTATCTAAATTCATCGTTCCTTTCAAATGATTAATCATACTTTTTACAGCAATTTCGCCCATTTCTTTGGCTGGATAATGAATCGTAGTGAGTTTCGGAGCAATTACTTGAGCAACGGGGTCATTATTAAAACCTACCACAGAAATATCATTTGGCACATCAATTCCCATTTCTTTTAATGCCGAAATGCAAGCAACAGCACATAAATCGCTGGCAATAAATAGAGCATCAGGACGATTGGGCATTGCTTTAATTCTTTGGGCTACTTCTTTGCCTGCTTCCAAATTCAGGGCTGTTTCCCATAAAAACGCTTTTTGAAAAGGTATTTCGTTTTCCAATAATGCTTGCTGGTAGCCTTTTAGTCGGTCGGCATATACATTTCTTTGAAGATTCCCTGTAATGTGCAATATATTACTTCTGCCTTGTTGAATTAAATGATTGGTTGCTTCGTAACCTGCTTTTGTGTTATCTATTACAATACTTGGGCAATTGTTGTTTTCTAAGATTCGGTCGAAGAAAATGAGTGGAATTTTCTTTTTTAAAAATGGCTGAAAATGCTCGAAAGAATCAGTATCAAATGCCACCGAAACCAACAAACCATCTACACGACTATTGAACATGGTTTGGGCATTGGCGATTTCCTTTTTTTGCGATTCAAGCGACTGGCTGATAATCAAATTAAAGCCTTCTTCATTCGCAACTTTTTCCATGCCCGCCAACACGGTGGACATGATATAACTATTTAGTCTCGGTACAATAACGCCAATCGTACTGGTACTTTGCTTACGTAAATTACTGGCAAATTTATTAGAACGATAGCCCAATTCATCGGCTTTTGTGTTCACTAAAACCTTTGTTTTTTCATTAATGGCAGGATGATTATTCAAGGCTCTACTGACAGTAGCAGGTGAGATTTGTAGCTGATTTGCAATATCGTAAATCGTGATTTCTTTTGCCATACTATAAATATTAATACTGTTTTTTGCCTTGTCGGAGGTATGTCTTTGAAAAAATAATTATTCAAAATATAAATGCAATGATAAAACAATTTTATGCAATTTTTTAATTTGTTGCAAAAATTGTTAATCTTTTTCTTTAACCTTTTCTAACCTGATTTTAGGAAAATAGGCTTTAAAATTAATTTTAGGCAATTTTTGAAGATTGTAGAACTTAATAAAATGTGTTATTATAAGAAAATTTGTGAAAATTTTATGCAACCGATTGCATTATTAAAATTAATTTTCATCTTTACGATGACATTCGGAAACATTTAAAATTGTAAACAAGTAGAAAAGTAGCTACATGGTTCTTTTAAAAAATGAATGTTTGAAAAACTATGAAAAAATAAATGCTATGTCACAAGAACAGAAAAATAACCTCTCTCGCAGACAGTTCCTTGACCTAAGTATCAAAGGAACTTTGGCAAGTACAGTCATTGCTGGTTTTCCAACGATTGTTCCTGCTTCGGTTTTTGGAAAAAATGCTCCAAGTAATCGGATTAATATCGGAGCAATCGGTACGGGTAGAATTTCAAGAGGGCATGATATGCCGGGTGTTTGGAAGTACGATAATGCTCAAATTGTAGCAGTTTGTGATGTGGACAGTAACAGAGCTGACTTAGCAAAAAAATTAGTGAATGAGTATTATACCAAAAAATCAGGAAAAGATTTTGATGGTGTAAATACTTATACTGATTACCGTGAATTGTTGTTGAATAAAGATATTGATGCCGTTTTGGTCAGTACGCCAGACCATTGGCACGCTCCGATTGTGATTCATGCCGTTGGTGCAAAAAAGGATGTATATATGCAAAAACCTGCTTCCTTGACGATTTCGGAAGGAAGAATGATGGCAGATGCGGTAAAAAAATCGGGAAGAATCGTACAAGTTGGTTCGCAACAGCGTTCGTCTAACCAATTTAGATACGCTGCTGAATTGGTTAGAAATGGCAGAATCGGTACTTTGAAAACGGTTTATGTAGGTTTGCCGGGCGACCCATCGGGCGATGAAGAAGCAGCAATGCCAATTCCGAAAAACTTAAATTACGATATGTGGCTCGGCACAACGCCCGAAGTATATTATACCGAAAAAAGAGTACATCCACAAGTGGGATTCGACCGTCCGGGTTGGTTGCGTTGCGAACAATTTGGAGCGGGTATGATTACTGGTTGGGGTTCACATCATATCGACTGTGCTCACTGGGCGATGAATACCGAACATACGGGGCCCATTGAAATTTGGGGAAAAGCAGATTTTCCAAAACATGGACTTTGGAATGTTCATGGTATTTTCACGACAGAAGCTTTGTATGAAAATGGCGTAAGAATGGTAGTAAGTAATGAATTACCGAATGGGATAAAATTTGAAGGAACAGAAGGGTGGATTTTTGTTTCGAGAGGCGATTCATCTGTTACAGCCAGTGACCCAATTGCCAAACAAATGGCTGCTAAAGCCCTTGATGCCAGCGATTCGAAAATCATTACTTCTGTGATTGGTGAAAATGAAATTCATTTGCCAGTGAGTAAAGACCATCATGGTAACTGGTTGGAAAGTATTGTTTCCAGAAAAGAACCGATTGCACCTGCCGAAGTGGGGCATCGTTCGTGTACTGCTTGTTTGTTGCATCATGCAGCGATGAAACTAAACCGCAAATTATACTGGAATCCGAAAAAAGAACGCTTCATCAATGACCCAGAAGCTAATTTATTATTGGCAAGAGAACAGAGAAAACCTTATGCGATAAAGATATAGGTGTGGGATTTCAGGTGTCGGATTTCTGATTTCGGACTTATAAATAAGACACAGAGTTTCACAGAGAATTTTGTAAATACTCTGTGAAACTCAGCGAAACTCTGAGTATAAAATTGACCCAAAATCAATTAATAAAGCAAATAGAAAAAAGCTCAAGGCTCATAACTCAAAGCTCACAGCTAAAATAAAACATGAAATTTATTCATTTCAATACAACACTACTTAGTATAAGTTTAGGTTTGTCTTCGCTTGCTTTTGCACAGAAACCGAAGACGACTGTAAAACTCATTACTCTTGACCCTGGTCATTTTCATGCGGCTTTGGTGCAGAAAAATATGTATCCAGAAGTAAGTCCGACCGTGCAAGTATATGCACCTGTGGGCAATGATTTGCACTATCATTTAGATAGAATCAATTCTTATAATTCAAGGGCAGAAAGTCCGACTTCATGGCACGAGAAAATTTATGCAGGTAATGATTATCTCGAAAAAATGTTGGCTGAAAAAGCAGGAAATGTAGTCGTGATTGCAGGAAATAATAGAATTAAAGCAGATTATTTGGCAAAGTCTATCGGTGCAGGCTTTAATGTACTTTCCGATAAACCGATGATAATTGATGCCAAAGATTTTCCGAAACTTCAAGCTACCTTTAAAAAAGCCGCTGAAAATAAAGTATTGCTTTATGATATTATGACCGAGCGTTATGAAATCAGTACGATGTTGCAAAGAGCCTTTTCGATGATTCCTTCGGTTTTTGGAAAACTTGAAAAAGGTACGCCCGAAAATCCAGCCGTTACTAAAGAAAGCGTTCACCATTTCTATAAATACGTTTCAGGAAGTGTACTCACAAGACCTACTTGGTTTATGGACGTAGCACAACAAGGCGAAGGAATTGTAGATGTAACTACGCATTTAGTTGATTTGATTCAGTGGGAGTGTTTTCCAGCACAAGTAATTGACTATAAAAAAGACATCAAAATCACGAATGCCAAGCGTTGGACTACTGAAATGACTTTAAATCAGTTTAAAACTATCACGAAAACAGAAGAATTTCCAGCATTTTTAAAGAAAGATTTAGCTAATGATACTACATTGAAAATCTATGCCAATGGCGAAATCAATTATCAGCTAAAAGGCGTTCATGCCAAAGCTTCTGTGATTTGGGCTTATAAAGCACCAGAAGGTGGGGGAGATACGCATTACTCAATTATGCGTGGCACAAAAGCCAATCTCATCATTCGTCAAGGAGCAGAACAAGCTTATAAACCTACTTTATACATTGAACCAGTGAATGTTTCGGATTATTATGAAGCAGAGCTTTCAAAAGCAGTAGCTGATTTACAAAAGGATTTTGCAGGAATTTCAGTTAAAAAAAATGCCAAAGGCTGGGAAGTAATTATCCCTGAAAAGTACAAAGAAGGACATGAAGCACATTTTGGAAGAGTAACAGAAAAATACTTGGCATTTTTGAAAGAAGGTAAATTGCCGAATTGGGAAGTACCCAACATGATTTCAAAGTATTATACTACCACTAAAGCTTTAGAAATTGCTAAAAAGACTAAGTCAGCTAAATAAAACCATATTGAAACTATGAAAAACGAACAAAATAAACGTAGAGATTTTCTTAAAAATACCCTTGCTTCGGCGACTGGTTTGGTATTATTACCCAGTATTTCACAAGAAGTAACGGCAAATTCAACACAGAGTAAAACAATCGTATCGCCCTATATTCACAAAAATATTGCTCCAAAAATCAAATTTGCCGTGATTGGAATGAATCATGGACATATTTACGGACAAGTAGAAGCTGTGATTCGTGGCGGTGGAGAATTGGTTTCTTATTATGCGAAAGAAGCAGATTTGTTAAGCAATTTTGCTAAAAGATACCCTAATGCAAAACAGGCATCAAGCGAAGCTGAAATTTTGGAAGATTCATCTATTCAACTGGTTTTAAGTTCAGCCATTGCCAGTGAAAGAGCTCCTTTGGGAATCAGAGTAATGAAACACGGAAAAGATTTTATGTCGGATAAACCGGGCATAACAACACTTGAGCAATTGGCAGAAGTAAGAAAAGTACAAAAAGAGACTAAGCGAATATATTCAATTATGTTCAGTGAACGCTTTGAAAATAAGGCTACTGTAAAGGCTGGAGAATTGGTAAAAGCCGGAGCGATTGGCAAAGTAATTCAAACGATTGGTATGGGGCCACATAGAATCAATCTTGCGTCGAGACCCGCTTGGTTTTTTGATAAAAAACAATTTGGTGGCATCCTTTGCGACATTGGTTCTCATCAATGCGACCAATTTTTATTCTTTACAGGTTCAACCAAAGCGGAAGTTGTAAGCTCGCAAGTAGCTAATTATACCCACAAACAATATTCACAATTTGAAGATTTTGGCGATATGGTTTTGCGTGGAAATGAAGGAACGGGTTATGTAAGAGTAGATTGGTTTTCACCAGATGGTTTAAAAACTTGGGGCGACGGTCGCTTGACGATTCTTGGAACAGAAGGTTATATCGAAATCCGTAAAAATATTGATATTGCTAATCGTGATAGCGGTAATAATTTATACTTGGTAAACAACAAAGAAACAAAGTACATCGACTGTAACAATGAAGTATTACCTTATGGCGAGCAATTGGTAAACGATATTGTGAACCGTACAGAAACAGCCATGAGTCAAGAACACTGCTTTTTAGCCACAGAATTGTCGATAAAAGCACAAAAATTTGCTCGTATTTTGGTTTAGCTATCAGCTTTGAGCAATGAGCGACGAGCTTTTCTTATGAAAGACACAGAGAGCCACTGAGAATAAATGAGTTTCACTGAGATTATTATGAAGACTCTGTGAAACTCAAGAAAGAACTTTGCTTAACTCTGTGTAAGAAAATTATCCAGCAATCAGATTAAAATAATTCATCATTCAAAACTCATAATTCACAACTCAAATGATGCACACAATGCGTTGGTTTGGCCCCAACGACCCAGTTTCTTTGATGCACATTCGCCAAGCAGGTTGTACGGGTGTAGTTTCAGCCTTGCACCAAATACCTGTTGGAGAAGTTTGGACAATTGAAGAAATCAAAAAAAGAATCCAAATAATTGAAGCAGATAACGATAAATATACTCCTCTTACTTGGGTGGTTGTAGAGAGTTTGCCAGTTCACGAAGACATCAAAAAAGGTTTGCCTTCGAGAAAAATTTATATTGAAAATTATAAGATTTCACTTCAAAATTTAGCAGCTTGTGGCATCAAAACGGTATGTTATAATTTCATGCCCGTATTGGATTGGTCAAGAACAAACCTAAATTATGAAATGCCCGATGGCTCAAAAGCTTTGCGTTTTGTTTGGGAGGATTTTGCTCTTTTTGATTTATACATTCTGAAAAGACCCAATGCCCCTTTAGATTATTCGGAAGAAGTACAAGTCTCAGCATTACAGAAGTTTGAACGTATGACTGCCGAAGAAATCGCTTTGCTGACCAATACCGTTTTATTGGGTTTACCCGGTTCTGAAGAAGCATTTGAACTCAGTAATTTTCAAGCTTTATTAGATAATTACAAACATATCGGCGATGCAGAACTGCGAGCCAATTTGTATTATTTCGTGCAACAAATTGCTCCTTTGGCTCAGGAATTAGGCGTGAATTTATGTATTCATCCCGACGACCCACCAAAATCTTTGTTAGGCTTGCCCAGAGTAGTAAGTACTGAAAAAGACTTGGCTCAATTGATGGACGCTTGCGATGTAATAGCCAATGGTATTACTTTTTGTACGGGTTCTTTGGGCGTGAGAGAAGACAATGACTTACCAAAAATGATTCAACGCTTTGGTGAACGCATCCATTTTTTACACTTGAGAACAACCAAAAGAGAGGAAAACCCATTGAATTTTCACGAAGCTGCTCATTTGGCTGGCGATGTAGATATGTACGAAGTGGTAAAGGCAATTGTGTTGGAACAAAATCGTAGAAAAGCAGTCAACGAAGGTGTTTTTGCGATTCCTATGCGACCAGACCATGGGCATTTAATGTTAGACGATTTGGATAAAACAGGGAAGAGTAAATCATATCCTGGTTATGCAGCCATTGGTCGTTTGAAAGGATTAGCAGAATTAAGAGGGTTACAATTGGGGATTGAACGTAGTTTGAAGTAAGTGTATATGCCATCATTGTTTAAGAAAATTTATCTAAAATGTTCAAAAAAATACTGTACCTTTTATTGCTTTGCCTAAGCACAAAAACCTTTGCAGACGATGGCTATCGTTTGTGGTTGAAATATGATTTAATCAAGAATCAGCAAGAAAGAGAAAATTATGCTCGTCTTACAAAATTCATTGTTGCCAACGTTCAAGGCGAAATTGCAAAAACTGCTTCAAGCGAATTACAATTGGGTTTAAAAGGTTTGTTAGGCAAATCTGTTCCAGTAGTTGCTACTTCAAAAAGTACTGGAGGAATTATTTTTCAATTGTCGGAAAACAAAGATTTAAACGAAGAAGGTTATTCCATTAAAAACCAAAATGGTAATATCGTCATCAATGCCAATACTGAAAAAGGCATTTTGTACGGTACTTTTGAATTACTCAGAAGTATTCAAACAGGAAAATCTTTGACGAATATTTCGATAATAAGTAATCCCAAAATTCAATACAGAATGTTGAATCATTGGGATAATCCACTCGGAACAATCGAAAGAGGTTATGCTGGTTCTTCTCTGTGGAAATGGTACGAATTGCCCGAAAATATCGACCCACGCTATAAAGATTATGCTCGTGCGAATGCCTCAATTGGCATCAACGCCACCGTGGTAAATAATGTAAATGCCAGTGCAAGATTTATGACAAAAGAGTACTTGTTGAAAGTAAAAGCATTGGCAGATGTTTTTCGTCCTTATGGCATCAAAGTATTTTTATCTATCAATTTTGCTGCTCCGAAAATTCTCAAAGGAGCAAAAACTTCTGACCCACTCGACCCACAAGTACGTGCTTGGTGGCAGGCTAAAACACAAGAAATTTATAGCATCATTCCTGATTTTGGAGGATACTTGGTAAAAGCCAATTCAGAAGGCGAACCCGGCCCTCAAGATTTTGGCAGAACTCATGCCGACGGAGCAAATATGTTGGCAGAAGCTTTAAAACCATACACTGGCGTAGTGATTTGGCGAGCATTCGTGTATAAACCAAGTTCAAAAGACGATCCGAAAGGCGACCGCTATAAAGAAGCGTACAAGGACTTCAAACCTTTAGATGGACAGTTTGATAAAAAAGTAATCGTTCAAGTAAAAAATGGGCCGATAGATTTTCAACCACGTGAGCCTTTTCATCCGCTTTTTGGAGCAATGCCCAAAACGCCTTTGGCAATGGAATTTCAGATTACACAAGAGTACTTGGGTTTTACAACCAACTTGGTGTATTTAGCTCCTCTGTTTAAAGAGTGTTTAGAATCAGATACTTATGTAAAAGGAAAAGGTTCGACGGTGGCAAAAGTAGTGGATGGTTCTTTGCATAATTATCAATTAACTGCCATTGCAGGCGTAGCCAATACGGGTTCGGATAGAAACTGGACAGGGCATTTTATGTCGCAAGCCAATTGGTATGCTTTTGGTCGTTTGGCTTGGAATCATGAATTATCATCTGAGCAAATTGCTAATGAATGGGTAAAAATGACATTGAGTCACGAGGTAAAAACAGTCAAAACTGTGACTAAACTTTTAATGGAATCTCGTGAAAATTATGTGAATTTCACCACTCCTTTGGGTTTACATCACATCATGGGGCAAGGCATTCACTTTGGGCCTGAGCCTTGGTTGATGAAAAGCGACCGTTCCGATTGGGCTTCGGCATATTATCACCGTGCTGATACTTTGGGGATTGGTTTCGACAGAACCAAAAATGGTTCGGAAGCACTTTTACTTTACACGCCCGAAGTACAAAATCAATGGAATGACCCAGCCAAAACGCCATTGCCGTACTTATTGTGGTTTCACCATGTGGCTTGGAAAACAAAATTATCAACAGGCAACACACTTTGGGACGAACTCTGTACTCGCTATTACACAGGTTTAGCTTCAGTAAAAGAAATGCGTAAAGCATGGAATACGGTAAAACCCAACATTGACAAAGAAATTTTTGAAGACGTAGCTGGGCGTTTGGCAGTACAAGAAAGAGAAGCCGTTTGGTGGCGTGATGCTTGTGTTTTGTACTTCCAACAATATTCCAAAATGCCAATTCCAGCACAATTCCCGAAACCAGAAAGGAGTTTGGAAGAAGTAAAAAAATTGGTGGAGATTTATCAGTTGAGATAGTTTTTTAGCTGTCAGCGATGAGCTTTGAGCTTTGAGCCACCAGCTTGACACAGAGTAACATAGAGAATTAAAAGAGTTTCACAGAGTGTTTTTATAATCATATTTCTCTGTGAAACTCTTAAAACTCTGCTAAACTCTGTGTAGTAAATTCGTCCTTAAATACTTTCAATTAAAAAAGCTGATGGCTCATAGCTCACCGCTCAAAGCTTACAGCTAAAAAAATTATGTTTTCATTACAAGGAAAAATTGCCCTGATTACTGGGGGTGGAAGTGGAATTGGCTTTGCCATTGCTCAGTGCATGATTCAAGCAGGAGCGAAAGTAGTCATCACGGGCAGACGTGAACAAATGCTCAATGAAGCCGTATCGGCATTGGGTGAAAACGCTTTTTACTTCGTCAATGATGTGACGGATTTAGAGCGTTTAGAAGACTTGGTTGACCAAGTTGAGACAGAAATTGGAGAGATTGATATTTTGGTCAACAATGCGGGAATCAATATGAAAAAATTTGCCGTAGAAGTAACAGACGAAGAATTTAGCAGAATTGTCAATACCAATTTGAATGCCGTTTTCGCCCTGACAAGAGCTTGTGCGAAAAGAATGCTTCCACGCAAAAAAGGTTCAATTTTGATGATTTCTTCAATGGCGGCCTATTATGGTATCGACAGAGTAGTGGCTTACACGGCTTCAAAATGTGGGGTTGAAGGCATGGTAAAAGCTTTAGCAATGGAATTTTCAACACAAAATGTTCGAGTAAATGCCATTGCTCCCGGATTTATTGAAACGGCAATGTCAAAAACTGCTATGAATTCCGACCCTGCCAGAAAACACAAAGCTCTCGACAGAACGCCAATGGGCTATTTCGGTCAGCCCGAAGATATTGGTATGGCAGCAGTATTTTTATCTTCCGACGAAGCAAAGTATATCACAGGTGCTTCACTTCCTGTGGATGGCGGAAATTCAATAGGATTTTAGAGTTGCTTTAGGCTATAAGCTTTTTGCTACAAAATTTAATGCCTAAAGCCGATAAGTGTTCTTATGTGTTCTATATTTTTATTGAAAATGTATTGAAAAAGATAGATATTGTCATAAATTTGTCGAATACAATACTTTTTTCAATTAAAAAAACAGCTTATTTCTAATTTAATTAATCATGAAAAAACAAATTTTGTCAATTTTAATGCTTGCTACTTCATTGTCAGTTTTGGGTCAAGCAAAGAAGCCTATTTCTCAACCTTTGGTTTCGCATATTTTCACAGCCGACCCTTCAGCTCATGTATTCAATGGTAAAATTTATATTTACCCATCGCATGACATTGAGTCTGGCGTAAAAGAGGACGATGAAGGCGGTCATTTTGATATGAAAGATTTTCATATTTTATCATTGGATAAAATCGGAGGAAAAGTAAAAGACAATGGCGTAGCTTTAGACATCAAGAATATTCCTTGGGCTGGTCGCCAATTATGGGCACCAGATGCAGCTTTCAAAAATGGTACTTATTATTTGTACTTTCCCGTGAAAGACAAAAGTGATGTTTTCAGAATTGGCGTTGCAACCAGTAAAAGTCCAGTTGGGCCATTCAAAGCCGAACCAGCACCTATCAAAGGAAGTTTCAGTATCGACCCATGTGTTTTTAAAGATACAGACGGAAGTTACTATATGTACTTCGGAGGTATCTGGGGCGGACAATTACAACGTTGGAAAACAGGAACTTATGAGCCAAATGGAAAATTACAAGACGACAATCAGCCAGCTTTATCGCCTAAAATTGCGAAGTTAAGTAAAGATATGTTGAGCTTTGCCGAAGAAGCAAAAGACGTAAAAATCCTTGATAAAAATGGAAAAGAATTATTAGCAGGCGATAATACCAAACGTTTTTTTGAAGCTTCTTGGTTGCACAAGTACAAAGGAAAATATTACTTCTCTTATTCAACGGGTGATACACACTTTATCGCTTATGCTACTGGAGATAATCCTTACGGCCCATTTACTTATCAAGGCGTTGTGTTGAATCCTGTTGATGGCTGGACAAACCACCATTCAATTGTTGAAATCAAAGGCAAATGGTATTTATTTTATCACGACGTACAGATTTCAGGAAAAACACATTTAAGAAATGTAAAAGTGACTGAATTGAAACATAATCCAGACGGAAGTATTCAGACAATCTCAGCTTATAAATAATGAAAAAATCAGGTACTTACCGTTGGACGATTGTAGCCTTGTTGTTTTTTGCCACAACCATCAATTATCTTGATAGACAAGTAATTGGCTTACTAAAACCAACACTCGAAAAGGAATTATCTTGGTCAGAGAGTGATTACTCTAAAGTAGTAATGGCTTTTACGGCATCTTATGCCATTGGTTTATTGATATTCGGAAGAATTATTGATAAAATCGGGACGAAAATGGGTTATACAATTTCCATTATTATTTGGAGTATTGCCGCTATTTTTCATGCCGCCGCCAAAACTACTTTAGGCTTTAGCATTGCCCGTGCATCACTGGGTTTTGGTGAAGCTGGGAATTTCCCTGCCGCTATCAAGTCGGTAGCGGAGTGGTTTCCTAAAAAAGAAAGAGCTTTAGCCACAGGTATTTTCAATTCAGGAGCAAACATTGGGGCAGTTGTTGCACCCATTATGGTTCCGTGGATTTTAGGAGCTTACGGTTGGGAAGAAGCCTTCATTATTACAGGGGCAATAGGTTTTATCTGGTTAGTATTCTGGTGGTTTATTTATGAAATACCTGCTCGCAAAAAAAATCTTTCAGCCGAAGAATTTCAGCATATCCACAGCGATAACGAAGAAGAAATTACGGGAGATTCAGTACCTTGGCTACAATTATTTAAGTACAAACAAACGTGGGCTTTTGTAGCTGGTAAATTCCTGACCGACCCCATTTGGTGGTTTTTCCTGTTCTGGTTGCCTTCGTATTTTTCCTCGACTTTTGCTTTAGATTTGAAAAAACCAAGCTTGCATCTTGCTGTATTATATACTTGTACAACGCTTGGAAGTATCGGTGGTGGTTATTTATCGGGCTATTTTATCAAAAAAGGTTGGACGGTCTTCAAAGCCCGAAAAACAGCCATGTTTATTTTTGCCATGGCCGTAACGCCCATTGTGTTAGCTCGTTATGCTTCGGATATTTGGGTTGCAGTGTTTTTAATAAGCTTGGCGGCTTCGGCTCATCAGGCTTGGAGTGCCAATATTTTCACCATTGTTTCAGATATGTTTCCGAAAAAAGCCATTAGTTCAGTCGTAGGCATTGGCGGAATGGCAGGTTCTTTGGGAGGCGTTTTGTTCCCATATTTTATTGGAATCATTTTGGACAAGTACAAATTATTAGGCGACCTCAACGGTGGCTACAATATCATCTTCTTAGTTTGCGGATTTGCGTACTTGTTGGCTTGGGGAGTAATTCACCTGCTTACACCCAAAATGCAAAAAATAGATTTGTAGGTAAGAGTGAATAAAAAACAAAACTCCCCCAATCGGTAAGTTGCTGATTGGGGGAGTTTTTGTTTTTTGTAGCTTTATTGGATGTTGGTTAAGCGAAGTAATAAACAAACAAAGAATTAACAGAGTGCAAAGTTTTGAATCATGAATGAGGAATGTACAATTGGCATAACGCTAAATGAAAATGCCATAACGCCAGATGTAAGTAGCAATTATCAAGATTAAAAAGGCTTAACGCTAAATGTAAGTGGCAATTATCAAGATTGAAATGCCTTATTACTAAATGTAAGTGGCAATTATCAAGATTAAAGAGCCTTAACACTAAATGCAAGTGGCATATATTAAGATTAAAGTGGCTTAACACTAAAAGCAAGTGGCAATTATCAAGATTAAAGAGGCTTAACGCTAAATGTAAGGGGAGTGTTCACTCAACTGACACAGTTGAGTGAACACTCCCAAGTAAATACAGCCATAATTTGTATTAGCTCAAGAAAACTTACCGTATAATAAGTTTTTTGTAATTAGTGCATTTAATCTTTTTGATTGTATTTGGAAATGGGTAGATTAGCTTATAAAAGCAATACATTAACAATACCAAAAGTACCACATCAATAGTACAACAAAAAACACAAAAATTACTACAAAACTTTCGCATATTAGCGAGTTACCAGTAATTTTAAGACAATACTACTACCAATATGAGTGCAGAAATTGAAAATTTTATTCAGTTCATTGAAACTGCAAAAAGAGACTTGAATGTTCATCGTCAAGGTGCTTTTGAACTTGATTGTAATGCCTTGACTTTAGACAACATTGATAAGGTTATTTCTTTAACCTCAAAATTAGAGGATAAGGCAAAGCAAGGAGAATTAAAGATTAACTACCTTAATCAATTTCAATCAAACTTAGAAAGCATATTATCTACATTACCTTTCAGAGGACAACCTAATTCATCATTTATAGCTCACAATAATGAGCATTGGAAATCACAGATAAAAAGCAATATAGAACAAAATAGCTTAAATGTTTCTGTTCTTTATGAACAAATTGAATTCAATATTGATTTTTTTAACAAGATTGGATATTTTGATAGCAATGTCGTTGCAATAGGTGCTAATGGTAGTGGAAAAACAACTCTGTCAAATAAATTTAAGACATATCTTCAAAATAATGGTGTTGTTATATCTGCACAAAGAATTTTACTGGTTCCTAATTTTGACGCAATTGCAAATCCTGCAAAGACAGCCAGTGAATTAAAACAATATCAGTTAAGAGATAAAACCAACAAGTCAGACGGAGAATTTAATTATTTGCAAAAAGAGTTTGGAATTGTTTTAAAGAATCTATTGGCAGATAATATTTCAGCTGGAAACTCTTATCGAAAGAAAGCAATTGAATCTGTCAACTCTGGAAAAACAATCTCTAACCCGGAGCTGACTAATCTTGACATTACTTTTCAAATTTGGAACTCACTTATTGAACACAGAACAATAAGCTGTGACGATGGCATCAATATCACAGCTAAATCAGATGATGGACGTTCGTATCCTGCTATTCAAATGAGTGATGGTGAAAAGGTTATGTTATACTTGATTGCACAAGTACTCCAAGCCCCAAAAGATGGATTTATTGTAGTTGATGAGCCTGAGATGTATCTACATAAAACAATTCTGAAAAAACTTTGGGATTTGTTAGAAGCTAAACGACCTGACTGTATTTTTATTTATTTGACTCACGATTTAGATTTCGCAACAAGCAGAAGAACTGCAAAGAAAATATGGATAAAGTCATTTAAGCATCCAGATAAATGGGAGATAGAAGATATACCAACTGACGAAATTCCTGAAACATTAATGTTGGAATTACTTGGAAGTAGAAAGAACATATTATTCTGTGAAGGAATTAAAGGAAGTATTGATGAGCGTATATATTCTATTCTATTTCCAGAGTTGACAATCGTCCCCGTTGGAAGTTGTTTTGATGTAATAAATCATACAAAAGCTTTTAATAAATTAAGGAATGTAAATACCAAGTCATTTGGACTAATTGATTCTGACCATCATAATTTTGAAAGACTTGATAAACTTAAAGCTGACGAAGTCTATTCTTTCAAAGTAGCCGAAGTTGAGAATCTATTTTTGGATGCTGAATTTCTAAAACTATTAGCAAAACAACTACTAGTTGATGAAGCGAATGTTGAATTAATAAAATCAGATGTTATAAAGGAACTTGACAAATTAAAAGAGATTCAAGCGACAAATTATGTTAGTATAAAAGTTAATTACTATTTCACGGATAGTGATGTTACTAAGGGAAATGCTCTTGCTCAATTGGAAACCAATTATCAAGACTTCTTAGACAAAGTTTCAATTAACGATTGGTATACGAAACGAATTGAAGAGTTAAACCAAATGATTGCATCCTGTGATTATGACAAAGTACTTGTTTCACTAAATAATAAAGGAATTAGGAGTATTGCAAGCAAGCATCTGAAAATATCTGATTTTACAGATAGATGTATAAAATTACTTTTAGGTAATGACGAAGCAAAATTGACATTAAACAAATATTTTCCAGAAGAAATAAAAACTGCTGGTAACACGGTATTGCCAAAAGCGAGGCAGGACGGCTTCGATTGAGCATTTGTACAAGGTTCAACTCGTTCTGGTCGTAGGAACGCTTCGCTAAACCTAACGACCAGAACGAGAGTTACTTATTAAAGTATCAATAATTTTGAAGAGTTTATTCTTTTTCATCTCATTTCTTAACGAATCATTCTCTTCCAAAATAATAGTAGAAATATTTTTTTTCTTTGCCTCTAATGTATCCCCATCTGGTCGTAGGTTAAGCGAAGCGTTTCTACGACCCCAAACGGAGAAGAGCGTCTCGCTCGCAATTGGCTACAAGGAGTGAGTGAGTTATTGGTAAATTTAAAATAAAGTGCTGAGTTAAATAATTTTCCTGATACTGCTAAATTATGGTTGAGCGTGACGCTCTTTCTACACTTGGGTCGTAGGAACGCTTTGCTAAACCTAACGACCAGACCGAGGGAAAAAAATTTCATCTTTAATTTAACAAAACAACTCAATAATGAATAGAAAAGAAGTAAAGCAGTTTATTATCATTTTCACATCTCTTTTTTTCTCTACGAGTATAGTCTTTGGAACATTTGAAGGTGATCAGGATGGAAAAACTTTAATCGGATTCCCCTTTATTTTTTCAAGTGATACTGGAGGGAAATGTTATGATTGTGAAGAAATTAAGTGGTTTAAACCATGGCTTCTTGTTTTAGATGCATTAATAATGCAAGTTGTCACTTATTTTACTATGTTATGCATTAAACATTTACGCAAAAAATAATTTTTCGTACGTAAACTCCCTCGCTCCCCCCGCTCGGGTAGTGTTTTACTACGTCTTAGTGTTCGCCAATCTCATGATTGGCAAAATGCGATAGCATTTTATAAAGCGTTAGGAGTCTGGTAGTTGGTTAAGATTTATATTGTTTTCAAAAATATTGATACCCGAAATGATAACACTTAATGATATACATTTTCCTGTCTTTGCAATCGCCACAAATCATACCGTATCTTCCATTCCTAATATGTCAAGATTACAAAGATGTACATTGGCAACGTTTAAAAGCGGATGGTACGAAGACTTAAAATTATATGATTCAGTAGGTAATTTATTTACTGTTGAAAAAGTAGAAAGAGTAAAAACATACTTTTCTATTGACCTTCTTTTTCTTAATCCTTTTATTCAGGTATCGATACAGTTATCTCATACACAGCATACTTATGATTTTGATGATTTAAAAAAAATAATTCAAGATGATATTCGAAATTATCCTGAATATTGGGATAATATAAATTACAAGAAGGGAATAATGAACGAAATCAGGAACTCAAGCAATATGGAGAATTTATATAAAACATATAGTAAATAGAAGTGTCTCCGACCTTGCAGGTTTAAGTGTTAAACGGAGCGTTGTTACGACCAGACGGATAGAAAGCACAAAAGCCCAATTAGGACTTTTATTGAATGTATTGCAAAGTTTTATAAATTTCGTAAATAGTCAGGTATCCACGAGCAAAGCCACCCCAATATCTATTTTCCAGTGAGCTTTTGGTAAACTGCTTTAACAAAGTCCACAGTAGTATCTGCAATGTCGGCGATTTGCTCAAAAGTTTTGTTGTCTTCTCGAATGAGGTATGTAACAAACTTTGCTTTTTCATTCTCTTGTCCACGAAGATAGAGAACGTCCCTTTCTTCTTTGATGTATTCTGCGATGCTGTCCATAGCGTTTTTTAAGTTTATTTCCAAGTTACGAAGTTGAGCTAAAACACGCAACTGATTAAAGTATCTTTTTAACGAAAAATCTCCTTTAGTAGTTTCCTTGACACGCACAAGTATCTGTTTTAGAGCATTTTCGGGTTCTTCACCTTTGAAATTTGCCAAAATGCCTAATATGATTTCTTCGGGTTTATCCGAGTTGAGGAAAATATGATAGTCGAGTTCAGAAAGTGCTATAATCGGGAATCTAAATTTTAGCGTTTCTCTGTCAAGTTGGGTTGTCATTAGCGGCTTGTTCGTACCAAGAAAAATAACAAACTGCTTTATTGGTAAATGGTATTTTCTTTCAAGCATGATAAAATATTCTGCCATCCGATACACCATTTCAGGTTCATCTTTTACTTGAAACTCAATCTGAAGAACAAAAATATCACCTTTGGTATCAGTTATTCTTTTCAAAACATCTGGCTTTCTTTCTTTAGTGTGCTGAATATCATCGGGCAATTCTTCCATAGAAACAGCGGTGATTTCAAGAATATTTTCCACGATGCTTGAAATTACCGCTTCGATATTCTCTTTGAAAATCTTATCGTATTGAGCGGATTGTCGCCTATTTGATTGGCGTTTTTTATTATCTGCTTTCATTTTTAAATTTACAAAAGGTACTTTATGCCGTTTATCTGTTTTGCATAATCTGGTTGCAGGTTAAGCGAAGCGTTCATACGACCAGATAAGTTTATATACTACTTCATAGGATTCCCAATTCCCCACGAAAGTATCAAATTAAAATCAAATCCAGTATTTCCCGCTACGATTTTGTTTTAAAAACTTATTATACGGTATTTTCGTATGCTGAATGCTTGTTTGGCTTCATTTGTCGTTCCAATTGCTTAAAATTTTACCGTTTATTTCATCATTTACAAACTCATCATTAGCATAAATGAATATTCTCATCGCTCCAGATAAATTCAAAGATGCTCTTTCGGCAACAGAAATTTGTCATTTTCTGCAAAAGGGAATTTTACAAACTTTTCCGAAAGCTCATTGTACTTTGTTGCCATTGGCTGATGGTGGCGAAGGTACTTTAGAGAGTCTGAACAGTAATTTTAAGGGCGAATTTATTTACCAAACAGTACAAAATCCTTTGTTTGAAGCGGTTTCTGCTTCTTATTTATATATTCCTCAAAATCAAACTGCGGTAGTTGAAATGGCTCGTGCTTCGGGAATTGAATTGTTGATTCCTACGAAAAGAAACTGCTTGAAAACCAGTAGTTTTGGTACTGGTCAGCTTATCAAAGAGGCTATTCAAAAAGGAGCGAAAGAAATTTTTCTGACTGTTGGCGGAACAGCCACAAACGATGGCGGAATGGGCATTGCTTCGGCTTTGGGTTTTAGGTTTTTGGCAAATGATGGAACAGTACTTCAAGCCACTGGCGAAAATTTAATAGCTGTGGCTTCTATTGATGGTTCTCAAGTGCCTGCTGAGGTTTTTAATACAAAATTTACTATTGCTACCGATGTTACCAATCCTTTTTTCGGAGAAAGTGGTGCGGCTTATGTGTTTGCCAAACAGAAAGGTGCTAACGAAGAAGGCATCCAATTGTTAGACAAAGGTTTACAAAACATGGCTCAAGTACTTGAGCGTCATTTTGGTATCAATCCACAAACTTTAGTTGGGAGCGGAGCAGGCGGTGGGGTAGCTGGCGGTTTAGCGGTGTTGCTAAATGCTAACATTATTTCTGCGGCTTCATGGATTTTGGAAATCAATCGAGTGGATGATTTATTAGAAAAAACTAATATTTTAGTTACTGGCGAAGGAAAAGTTGACAGCCAAACATGGGACGGAAAACTTATTTCTCAACTCTTGAGCAAAGCCGAAGCAAAGGCAGTCCCTGTCATTATCGTTTGTGGTACTTTGCAAGACGTTGAAATCGTGACAAAGCAAAAATCTGTTTTGTATGCTACTTCCATTTTGCAAGAGCCGAGTACTTTAGAAAATGCTTTAGCCAATACGCCACAATTACTCGAAAATCAGGGAATGTTATTGGGGAAAATGCTTTCAAGTATTTCCTTTAAGTAAAAGAGATTCTTTCATGATTAGCATAGTTTTACAGATGAATGATTTCAAATCATAGCTTCATTGTATCTTAATCTTGGAAAAACTGGCTTCGATATTGGCTTGGGGATAGATGTAACTTTTGTTGAAACAAACGATTGAGGGTACTGATATTATCAAAACCAGTTTGAAGGGCTATTTGTCCGACCGATAAATCACTGGCAATTAATAGCTGACAAACTTGGGCAAGACGAGTTTTGTTGAGATAATCTATAAAAGTGATGCCCATATTTTGTTTAAACCACCTACAAAAAGCATTGGGCGAAAAATGACAAACATCTGCAATTTCTTGTAATGAAATTCCTCTGTGAGCATGCGTATTGATATAATCAATCGCTACTTGTAAGCGTGTAGAACTTTCCGAAAGCGTGTATTGCTGATAGTCTTTATCCAATAAAATTGTTTTTTCTGGACTTTGTGCCAAGCTTTCTAATACTTCTAATAGTAAAATAATCGAAGAAACACCGCTGGCTGATTCAATACTTTGGAGTTTTTGAATGAATATTTCTGAGATATTTTCAAAATAAATGCCTCGTTGAGCTTCCTGAAAAAGTTGCTGAAAATGTTTGCATTCGTGGAAAGTATCGAAAATTTGTTTTGAAAATTGAATACAGTAGGCTTCCACAAAAGGAGTTGCTTCTTCTTGATAAGTCATAAAAGTATGAGGGATATTCTCGCCGATTAGGAACAAATCGTTTTCTTTGTAAAGTGAAATTTTATCGCCAATAAATCTCATTCCTTTTCCTTTTGAAAAATAGACTAATTCAAGTTCGGGATGATAATGCCAATGCGACTCAAAGCTTTTCTGATACAATCGAAAGGATTTAAAAGAAGCGTTCGGCAAATTACTGATACCGAGTTCGAGTGATGGTTTCATTAATAAATTACCTTTAATATTGTCTTACTTCTAATTTTATTGGTAATATATGAATAATAATTGTATAAATCTGTAAACCGCTGGTTTCTTTATTTTGATGAAATTTGCACTATCAAACAATCCAAAAATAATTTTACCATGAAAGATTTAACAACATATTACGAGCTGAGTCAAGAACAGATTGAGTTTTACGAAAAAAATCGTTTTATCAAACTTAAAAATGTTTTTGATGCCGAAACACTTGAATTTTACAACAAAATTATCTCGGAACAAGTAGAAAAAATGAATACTGTTACGAGTAAAGTGGAAGAAAGAGATACTTATGGCAAAGCATTTTTACAGCTTTTCAACCTTTGGCGTGAAAATGAAACTGTAAAAGAATTTGTCTTTAGCAAACGCTTGGCAAAAATTGCAGCCGATTTAATGCAAGTAGAGGGCGTTCGGATGTATCACGACCAAGCTTTGTTCAAAGAAGGCGGTGGCGGTATTACCCCATGGCACGCCGACCAGTATTATTGGCCTTTGAGTAGCGACAAAACCATAACTGCATGGATTCCTTTACAAGCCGTTGCATTAGAAATGGGGCCACTTGAATTCAGTGCTGGAAGCCATAAAATTGTAGAAGGACGTGATTTGAAAATTGGTGACGATAGTGAAAAACTTATTGGCGAAAAATTGAGAGTAACTGATTTTGAACACGTTATCGAACCTTTTGATTTGGGCGAAATAAGTTTTCATTCTGGCTGGGTGTTTCACCGTGCAGGTGCAAATGTAACAGACCAAGTCAGAAAAGTAATGACAGTAATTTACATGGATAAAAACATGATTTTACAAAAACCTACCAACAAAAACCAAGAGGTAGATTGGCACACTTGGTGTCCGGGGGCGAATATCGGAGAAGTAATAGACACGCCTTTAAACCCAGTTTTGTATTGATTGCACGAAGGTTTTTTTGAAAAAATAACAACAAACCATCAGATGAAAAAAAGACTTTATTACTTTTTCGGCTTACTTTTCTTACTCAACAATACTTTTGCACAAGAAAGTATTCAGCACGTAGAACCGCTAAATTGGTGGGTAGGCATGAAAAACCCCCGTTTACAATTATTGATTCATGGAAAAAATATTGCAAGTTTCAAGCCTTCGATTCAATACAAAGGAGTAAGTATCTTGAAAGTAAACAAGGTAACGAACCCCAATTATTTGTTTATTGATTTACTGATTACTCCGCAAACCAAAGCTGGAGACATGAAAATCGTTTTTGAAAATGCTGCCAAAAAAACGATTAGCTATACTTATTCTCTTTTGAAACGAGAAGCAAAAGCTGCTGAAAGAGTAGGTTTCAATACCAGCGATGTGATGTATATGATTACACCAGACCGTTTTGCAAATGGAAATCCGCAAAACGATAATGTTGTTGGCTATAAAGATACGCTCAATCGCAAGGATTTGACAGGGCGACACGGCGGCGATATTGAAGGTATTATCCAACATTTAGATTATATCCAAAATCTGGGAATGACGGCACTTTGGATAAATCCTTTGTTGGAAAACAAGCAGCCTAAAACTTCCTATCATGGCTATGCCATTACGAATTTTAGTAAAATTGACCCACGTTTCGGTTCAAACGAAGACTATGTTCGCCTATCAAAAGAAGCCAAAAAGAAAGGCATAAAGTTAATCATGGATATGGTACTAAATCACTGTGGTTCAGAACATTGGTGGATGAAAGATGCACCTACAAATGATTGGGTGAATTTTCAGGATAGTCCAAAAGTGATTTATTCAAGTCATCACCGTGAAAGTTTGCACGACCCTTACGCTGCTGAAATCGACAAAACGATGCACAGTGACGGTTGGTTTGATTTTACTATGCCCGACCTAAATCAGCGAAACCCTTTTATGGCAAACTATCTAATTCAAAATTCGATTTGGTGGATAGAGTACGCCGATTTGGGCGGAATCAGAATGGATACTTGGCCATATCCCGACAAAGACTTTATGACCATTTGGGCAAAAAGAGTAATGGACGAATACCCCAACTTCAACGTTGTTGGCGAAGAATGGTCGCTGAATCCGAGTATTGTTTCGGCTTGGCAAAGAGGCAAAGTAAACAAAAATGGCTATGTTTCGTATTTGAGAAGTTTAATGGATTTCCCAACCAATGCGTCCTTGGTTGAGGCTTTGAACGGAGACGAAAAAATATGGGGACAAGGTTTTACCAAATTGTACCAAACCATCGCCAACGATTTCGTTTATCCAAATCCGAATGATTTAGTGATTTTTCCTGACAATCACGACATGAGTCGTTTTTATACGCAAATCAAAGAAGACTTTAATAAATTCAAATTAGGAATGACTTTCTTGCTAACGACCAGAGGTATTCCACAGATTTATTATGGAACGGAAATCTTGATTACCAATCCAAAAAGTGATGCTCATGGCGAAATCCGTGCCGATATGCCGGGCGGTTGGCAAGGTGATACCAAAAATGTTTTCAAACATATTGCCATGACAGAGCGTGAAACCGAAGCTCTTAATTTTGTGATACAATTATTGCAATGGCGAAAAAATACGCCTGTGATTCACTCAGGAAAATTGAAACATTTTGCTCCAGAAAATGGTGTGTACGTACAATTTAGATACAACGACAAACAAAAAGTAATAGTGATTTTGAATAAAAATACCGAAGCAAAATCTTTGGATTTAGCTCGTTTTAAAGAAATCTTAAAGCCCAATTTTAGAGCAAAAGATGTTTTTCATCAAAAAACCATTAGTGTAAAAGACAGTCTAAGTCTTGAACCAAACAGCCCTTTGATTTTAGAGATTTTCGAGTAAAATATTTAGAAATATCATTTTTTTAAGATTACAAAACGAGCGGTCAGGAAGTATTTCTTGACCGCTCGTTTTTTGATGCAGTTCCAGCGAAATAGAAGCCATTTCTCGCTTTTACTACCTACTCAAAATCATCCAATTGAAGGTATTATTATATCATTTTTCTAAGAAAAGTATATTTTTTTCTTGATATATTATAAAATTAACACAAAATACTTCTCTTTTTGAAAAAATAGTACTTCCTTTGTGCTGTCAATTTCCTTTTTGGGTACTTCTTATTCTGAAACAAAACAACAATTTAAGCCTAAGATTTAGGGATAAAATTGACCATAAAATTCAATACTTGTAGAAACATCAGCGTATTGAATGACCAAAAACAATCTCAATTAATACAAAAATGAAACATTTCTTATCTATAGTTTTGATAGCCTTATCATTGTCTATCGAAGCCCATCGTTTGCCCAAAGTTGTATCGGGTTCAATCAAACGTTTGTCGAATTTTAATTCAAAATACGTGAGTCCAAGAAATATCGATATTTGGATTCCAGACGACTATACTCCAGAGAAAAAATACTCAGTGTTGTATATGCAAGACGGGCAAATGTTATTTGATAATTCAAGTAGCTGGCATCAGCAAAGCTGGAATGTAGATAATATCGCAAGTAAATTGCAACAAGCAGGAAGAGTACAAGATTTTATTATCGTAGGCGTGTGGAATGATGCCAAAAACCACTATGCGGACTATTTTCCACAAAAGCCATTTCAAAGTTTAACGGCTGAACAAAAAGATTTTGTTCGTAAGCAATTGCACGAAAAAGGCAAATGTGCTGAATCATTCCAACCCAATTCAGACCATTATTTGAAGTTTTTGGTTACGGAACTAAAACCATATATCGACAAACATTATGCAGTTTCTACCGATGCCGACCATACTTTTATTGCAGGTTCGAGCATGGGCGGTTTGGTGGCGATGTATGCCATTACGCAATATCCAAAAGTTTTTGGCGGGGCAGCTTGTCTTTCTACTCACTGGCCAGGTGTATTTTGTTTGGATAAGAACCCAGTTCCTAATGCCATTGTACATTATTTGAAAGAAACCCTTCCGAATCCAGACAATCACAAAATTTACTTCGACCACGGCGATAAAACTTTGGATGCACTTTACCCAGCACTCCAAGCCCAAGTAGATGCTTGTATGAAAAGCAAAGGTTATCATGCAGGAAACTGGCGAACAGAGTATTTCAAAGGAAAAGACCACAGTGAAAAATCTTGGCGTGAACGCTTTTATGTTCCTTTGTTATTTTTATTGAAAAAGCAAAATACCTAAAATTGGTTTAAAGGATAAATTAAAATTATACCTCATTGGGTATAATTTAGGTTTTAAATGTATTTTTATACCCTAAAAGGTATAATTGTCTGAAATTAAGGGCAATTATACCTTTTAGGGTATAATTTTATGAAGATAGCTCCATATATTAAAGAAAAACGTAAGCAGTTTGGCTTAACCCAAATAGACCTTGCACAAAAAGCAGGCGTTGGGCTTCGCTTTGTTCGGGAAGTAGAACAAGGAAAAGCGAGTTTAAGACTTGACAAAGTAAACCAAATTTTAGACCTTTTCGGGAGTGAAGTAGGTGTAATTAGAAAGGAGGTAGCAGATGAGTAGGGCTGGGAATGTTTTTTATCAAGATGAATTAGCGGGAATTATCAGTGAAAATGAAGATGGATATTACTTTCAGTATGATGAATTTTACTTGCAAAAAGACAATGCAAAAGCCATTTCATTGACGATTCCATTAAAAAAGGAAGTTTATTTTAGTAAAACTTTATTTCCTTTTTTCGATGGACTGATTCCCGAAGGTTGGTTGTTGAATATAGCGGTTGAAAATTGGAAACTCAACCAAAGAGACCGTATGGGTTTATTATTGACTGTTTGTGGCGACTGTATCGGGGCGGTAAGTGTTAGAGCGATAAAACAAGGAAATGATGAATAAATGTTTATACTGTTATCAACCTTTATTAGAAGGAGAAATTGATTTTCATACCAAATGCTCAAAGAAATTTTTCGAGCTTAATAATCCTCCAATGTTACCTTTTGGCAAAAATGACTTAAAGCTAATGGCGAAGGAAGTCATTGCCAAAAGTATTACCGTTACAGGCGTACAAGCAAAACTTTCTTTAGACATTGAGCAAATAGATGGTAAACAAAGTAGATTGACCGTCGTTGGTTTGTGGGGAAATTATATTTTAAAACCTCCAACTGAAATATATGAGCAATTGCCTGAAAATGAAGACCTAAGCATGAAATTGGCAACTTTATGTGGTATCAAAACAGCAGAACATTCATTAATCCGTTTGGAATCGGGAGAATTGGCGTACTTGACCAAAAGATTTGACAGAACAAAATCTGGTAAAATTCACGTAGAAGATTTTTGTCAATTAACAGAAACCTTGACGGAACATAAGTACAGGTCTTCGATGGAAAAAATTGGTAAAACGATTAGAAAATTTAGTTCTAATGCAGGTTTTGACCTTATATCATTTTTTGAACTAAGTATTTTCTGTTTTTTAACAGGCAATGCAGATATGCACTTGAAGAACTTTTCATTACTTTATGCTCAATCAGGAGAAATACAATTTGCTCCAGCTTATGATTTAGTGTCAACAAAATTGGTGATACCTGATGACGAAGAAATGGCTTTAACAATTAACGGTAGAAAAAATCGCTTAAAAAGAGAAGATTTTGATGTTTTTGCCAAAAACTTGGGTATCAACGAAAAAGTAAAAGACAATATTTACAAAAAGTTTTCTAATAAAATTCCAGCGATGAAAGTATTAGTTGATGAAAGTTTTTTGAGCGAAGAAATGAAAGAAATATATAAAACATTAATACAAACCAGAGGCGAACGATTGGATTTTCTAACAAAAGAATAGGGCGAAAATCCAATCGTTATCGCACAAATCACTTCTTTAAATCCTTCAAAAACTGCATTGGCGTTTTGCCAAATTCATTTTTAAAAGCCTTCGTAAAGTACGATTGCGTTTGGATGCCAACATTGTACATTACTTCGGCAATAGCCATATTTTCTTGGGTCATTAGTTGAACGGCTTTTTTCAAACGAATGGTTCGGATAAAATCCCCAATGGCTTGTCCTGTCAATTCTTTTACTTTGGTATATAATTTCGTGCGGCTCATGCCCATTTGCGAGCAGATATAATCAATATTCATTTCAGGGTTGCTTAAATGAGCTTCAATCATCTCAATCAATTCCATCAAAAAGGCTTTATCTTTCTGTGAATGAGCCAATTCCACTACTTCGGTCAACTGGTCGTTTCCGTACTTTTCTTTGAGTTTTTGTTTTTGAATAAAGATATTTTTAATCGTCAATTCCAATAATTCAATGCTGATAGGCTTTGAAAAGTAAAAATCTGCGCCAGATTCTACGCCCTCAATTTTCGATTCTGTCCCATCTTTTGCTGTCAGCATCAAAAATGGGATATGACTAATTTCATCGTCTTCTTTTACTTTTTTACAAAAAATATTACCATTCATTACGGGCATCATCACATCGCTGATAATCAAGTCTGGAAAAGTTTCTTTTGCCTTTTCATAACCCAATTGTCCGTTGAGTGCCTCTATAATTTTGTAATTTTTACTGAGTGTTTCTTTTAAAAAACTTCTTAGCTCGTCGTTGTCATCTACCAACAAAATGGTTGCTTTGTTGAGTTCTTCCGTCGCTTTTGTTTTAGATTTCTCCTTTACTTCATCCTGATTCGTCAGATTGTCAACAGACTTTGTACTGATACTTTCAAGCTTTACGAATACGTCTTTGTTTTTAATCCAAAGTTCTTTTTCATCGTAATCTTCCCTTTTACAAGGAATGCCAATGATAATTTCCGTGCCTTTGTCTTTCTCGCTATACACCCAAATACTGCCTTTGTGTAGCTTGGTCAGGCTTTTGACAAATGCCAAACCAATGCCCGAACCCAAATGCGTTTCAGTCGTTTTGTAATAACGTTCAAACAAATTAGAGATTGATTCCTTAGAAATCCCGATGCCATCGTCGGCAACTCTGATGTACAAGTATTTTGAACTTTTATATTCATTCAAAATTTTCAATTCATTGCTATACAGTGCTTTATGATTTTCGAGCGTATCCAATACTTGTAGTGTGATATGCCTGCCATTGTCGATGTATTTAAAGGCATTGCTTAATAAATTGATGATGATTTTTTCTAAAATTTGTCGGTCGAACCACGTTTCTATTAACTTATTTTCTTCAAGTACTTCAAAATTGATTTGCTTTTCCTGTGCCAAATCTGCAAACTCATCAGAGATTTCTTTCAGAAAAGTATTGATATTGCCTTGCATCACATTTAGTTTCAATACACCCGATTCTACTTTTCTGAAATCCATCAATTCATTGATAAGTCCAATCAAACGGTTGGCGTTTCGGTACATCAAATCATAATATGGATGTGCAGGCGAATTGGGAAATTCCTTTTTTAGTTTTTCTAAAGGCCCCAAAATCAGCGATAAAGGCGTGCGAAATTCATGTGAAATATTGGTAAAAAACTGCAATTGTTCTTGATGAATTTCTTCTTTTTTCTGCTCTTGTAATTGTTGAATTTCTAACCTTCTTTTGAAATTGTAAAATGCTATGATACCGCTAAAAATCGCCAAAGCCGTAAGGATTCTAAACCACCAAGTTTCCCAAAATGGTGGCGAAATATGTACTTCGAGCTGATAAATTTTTTCATTCCAAATACCATCATTATTACTTGCTTTGATTTGAAAAGTATAATTTCCCGGACTCACATTGGTATAAGATGCCTTTTTTTCTTTGCTCACGTAAATCCAATCTTTGTCCCAATTTTCTAATTTATAAGCATATTGATTGTTTTCAGATGCGGTAAAATTCAAGGCAGCAAAGCCAAACGAAAAAGTAGATTCTTTGTAAGAAAGGTCGATAGTTTTGGCAAAACTGATGTCTTCATCCAATGGAGTGTCTTCGCCAATAGCTACTTTTTTATTAAAAATCTGAAAATCAGTAATATAAACGGGTGGCGTAAAAGTATTTGTCGTGATTTTTTGCGGATAAAAAGTATTAAAACCATTTACGCCTCCAAAAAATACTTGTCCGTCTTTAGTCATTAAAAAGGCATTTGCTTCAAATTCAAGTCCTTGCAGACCATCAACAGTATTATATTTTTTGGCAAGCTTTGTTTCAGGATTGATTTTAGTGATGCCGTTTGAAGTAGCAATCCAGAAATTTCCTTCGGTATCTTCTACCATTCCTTTGATAAATTCGGTATCAAGATTTGCCTTTTCACTGAAAATTTTAAACGTATTCTCGGCTTCATCGAATAAGTATAATCCTTTTTGACCAACCCAAACCCTGCCTTTTTTGTCAATAAAAATGACTCTTAAATCAGGTTTTTTACTTTCGTTATTGAAGTAATGCGTAAAAGTTTGCGTTGAAGTATTGTAGCGATTTAGTCCGCCGTCGTCTGTACCTATCCAAATATTACCTTTTTTGTCTTCGTTGATGGCAATAATATTATTTCCGAATAACTGCGAGCGATTATTTTTTCCATAAACCAAACGAGTAAATTGTTTTGTTTCAGCATTCAACAAATTCAAACCACCAAAGTAGGTTGCTACCCAAAGGTTTTGATGACTGTCTTCAAAAATTTGCTGAATGTAATTTGAACTAACGCTATTTTTATCGGCAGGATTATTCAAAAAACGAGTAAAAGTATTGCTTGAACGGTTGTACAAACTCAAACCACCGCCCCAAGTGGCTATCCATAAATTCCCCTTTTTGTCTTCGTGAATGTCTAATACTTCGTTTGAGCCAATAGAATTTTTATTGAAAGGACTGTATTTGAAGTGTTTGAAAGAATTATTTTTTCGGTTGAATAAATTCAGTCCACCGCCATCTGTGCCAATCCAAATATTACCGAAACTGTCTTCACAAAAGGCTTTTACATCGTTGTAGCTCAAACTGTTTAAGTTGGGTTCTTGTCGGTAAAGCGTAAATTTTTCTGTTTGTGGCATATATAAATTGATTCCGCCACGGTGCGTACCAACCCAAAGATTGCCCTGATTGTCTTCAAACAAAGCCGAAACCGTTCTTTGAGAAAGGCTTTTGGGTTCATCGGGTCTGTACTGATAATTAAAGAAAATACCCGAAACTGGGTCGAAAAGATTGAGACCTCCATTGATACAACCAACCCAAATATTCTTTTTGGCATCCACCAAAATGGTTTTTACTAAATTATTTCCAAGCGATTTCGCTACCGTTTCTTGGTGACTGTACTGTTTAATGGTATTGAGTTGATGATTGTAAATAATCAATCCATTGCCATTTGTACCGATTAAAAGATTACCTTGTCGGTCTTCATTGATGCAATTAACAGCATAAGATTTTAGCGAAAAAGGAAGATTTTTGAAAGCTTCAATTTCTCTGAAAGTGCCACTTGATACTTCAAAAAGCTGAATACCGCTTTCTGTTCCAACCCAAAAATTATGATTACTGTCTTCAAAAAAACAATTCACACGATTATTAGACAGTGTATTGCTTGCTGATTTTTGATGCTGAAAAGCAACAAAAATTGTGTCTTCCTTCAAAAGGTTTATGCCATTGTGTGTACAAATCCACAGACGATTTTTACTGTCATTTTTGATACAGGTAATATAATTATCGCTAATACTTTTGGTTTTGTTGGCAGTATGGTTGAAGCGAGTAAAAGTATTTTTTCGCTCATCAAAACGGTTGAGTCCGTTGATTGTTCCAATCCATAAATTGCTGTTTCTGTCTTCTTGAATATAGGTAATATAATTATCGCTGATACTTTTTTCGTCTTTGGGGTCATTCTTAAAAACCACCATTTCGTTGCCGTCGTAGCGGTTCAAACCGTCCCTTGTACCAAACCAAATAAAGCCACGACTATCCTGATAAATACTTTCGATGGTGCTGTTTGAAAGCCCCTGTTCGTTGGTGATATGCTTGAATTTTAAGTTCGGAATTTGAGCAAAAGTAATGTGACCTAAGCAAAAGTATAGGAAAGTAAAACGAAGGATAAAAGTAATTGGCTTGATTGGGAACATTAAAAAGATTGCTGATTTGTGAATGTTGTGTTTTGAATTTTAATGAAAAAATGATTGAGTATCAGTATTGAATTGTCTTAGGATTACAAATTCACAAATGCCATTCACAATTCAGTAAGAATACTTCATCTAAAATAAATCATTTTTTGTGTTGAACCATTCATTCTCCAAAATTAGAACAATAGCACCAAAATTATGATTGCTGAGATAAATCTGAGCAAAAAATCCTCTCTAATTTTGACTTTTAAAATAATTAATAGTATTTTATTTATAATAAGAATGGAGATGAGAAAAAAATTACTGTACTATGTCTTGATAGTCATGAGTATTTTAAGCAATCTAAATGCCAATGCACAAGACAGATTGATAGCAGGAAAGGTAGTAGATTCGGCAGAATCGAGTATTCCTGGAGTAAGTATCACGGTGAAAAATAAGAAGACGGCAGCCATTAGCGATGCCAAAGGAGAATTTAAAATAAAGGCTACAACAGGCGATATTTTAGTATTTAGTTCTATTGGTTATAGCAAATTAGAAGTGCCAGTAAGTACGGCTACCACGATAAACGTAGTGATGACTATCAACAACACTGCTTTAGACGAAGTAGTGGTAGTAGGCTATGGAACATCACGTAAAAAAGATTTGACAGGAGCAGTGACGACCATTACTGCCAAAGATTTTCAGACGGGGGCAATCACTACACCTGAGCAATTGATAGCTGGAAAAGTACCGGGTGTTTCTATCATTTCAAATAGCGGTCAGCCTGGAGCAGGAAGTACCATTCGTATTCGTGGCGGTTCGTCGCTGAGTGCCAGTAACAATCCTTTGTTTGTGATTGATGGCGTGCCTTTGGAAGGCGAAGGCGGTATTTCTGGAGCGTCGAATCCATTAAGTTTTATCAATCCAAACGATATTGAAACTTTCACGGTGTTGAAAGATGCTTCGGCGGCAGCGATTTATGGCACAAGAGCTTCAAACGGTGTAATTATCATCACGACTAAAAAAGGAAAAAGTGGAGCAATGCGAGTGAATTTTTCTTCGACAAACTCTACTTCAAGTATTACCAAGCAAGTAAGTGTTTTGAGTGCCGATGAATTTCGTGCTATTGTGAACGAAAAAGGAACGGCTGCCCAAAAAATGATGCTTGGCAAAGCCAATACAAACTGGCAAGATGTAATTTACCAAACGGCATTCATGACCGACAATAACCTAAGTTTGGGCGGAGAAGTAGCAAAATTGCCATACAGAATTTCCTTAGGATTTCAGAACCAAACGGGAGTTTTAAAAACAGATAAATTACAAAGAACCTCTTTGTCCATTGCTTTGAATCCTACTTTTTTTGACAATCATTTAAAAGTAGATATTAGCTTGAAAGGAAGTATGCAAAAGGCAAGATTTGCGGCTTTGGGGGCAATCGGTTCAGCCATCAGTTTCGACCCAACGCAACCCGTTTACGCTACTGAAAATCCTGAAAGATTTGGCGGTTACTTTGAATGGTTGGATAAAACCAGTGCCACAGGTTTAGTGAATTTGGCAGGCAGAAATCCACTGGGGCAATTAGAACAACGTTTTGATGAAAGTACGCCACAAAGAAGTATCGGCAATATTCAGTTTGATTACAAATTCCATTTCTTGCCAGAACTAAGAGCCAATTTAAACATTGGTTACGATGTATCAAAAGGAGCAGGAACGGTTTATGTTTCAGACAGTGCAGCCATTGGTTATGTAGCAGGTGGCGTTGGCGGAACGAACAATACTTATAAACAAACGAAACAAAATACACTTTTAGAATTTTACTTGAACTATGCCAAAGAATTGAAAGCCATCAAAAGTAAGTTTGATGTGATGGCTGGATACTCGTTTAATAATTACCAAACCACTAATTATAATTACGCAAGTTACAATGCAGCGGGTGTGAAGTACCCCAATACTGACCCCGCTTTTCCATTCGATAAGCCCGAAAATACGTTGATTTCCTTCTTCGGTCGTGCGAATTATTCTTTGAATGACCGTTACTTTCTAACGGCAACGCTTCGCCGTGATGGTTCTTCTCGCTTTGCACCTGCCAACAGATGGGGACTTTTCCCTTCTATCGCTTTGGCTTGGAACATCAAAGATGAAGCTTTCTTGGCAGGCAGTAAAGTAATTTCAGCCCTTAAACTTCGTACAAGCTATGGCGTTACGGGTCAGCAAGATGGCATCGGGAACTATGATTATTACTCTTATTTTGCTTTGAGTGCCGCAAATGCTGCTTATCAATTTGGCGATACTTATTATCAAGGTTATCGTCCGGGCGGTTTTTACAGCAATCGTAAATGGGAAGAAACAGCTTCAAAAAACATTGCTTTAGATTATGGTTTCTTTGATAACCGAGTAAAAGGGAGCATTGATTTTTATGTAAAAAACACCAAAGATTTATTGAACAACATTCCTCAGCCTGCCGGAGCGAATTTCACGGCTTTTATTGTGGCAAATGTTGGCTCAATGGAAAACAAAGGGATTGAATTTAACATCGGAACGCAAATTATCAGAACAAATAATTTGACTTGGAATTTAGATTTCAACGCTACTTATAATAAAAATACGATTACCAACTTAACGGTAATTCCGCAAGATAAAAATTATCCGGGCTTCCCTTCTGGTGGCATTGCAGGTGGTGTAGGCGGACAGTTTGCCTTTATCAATGCCGTAGGATTCAGTAGAAATACTTTCAATTTGTACCAACAAGTATATAACGAAGCAGGAAAACCTGTTGAAGGCGTTTTTGTTGACCAAAACGGCGATGGCATCATCAATCAAGATGACCTTTACAAAGGCAAAAGTTCTGTACCCAAAGTATTCTTGGGCTTGAGCAACTCGGTGAATTACAAGAAATGGAATTTAGGTTTTGTGATGCGTGCTTCGTTCGACAACTATGTGTATAACAATAACTTTAGTCAAAGCGGAGTATTGAATCAAATTTTGGGAAATAACGTCCTTTACAATGCTTCAAGTAATTATTTAGAAACGCAATTCAAAGGCAATAGCCAACAATTATTGAGCGATTATTATATCCAAAATGCTTCGTTCCTAAGAATGGACAATGCCAACCTGAGTTATGATTTGGGCAAATTCTTGAAAAATAGCAATGCCAATTTACGTATCAACGCCAGCGTTCAGAATGTTTTTGTGATTACAAAATACAAAGGTTTAGACCCAGAAGTAGCTTCGGGAATTGACAATAATGTGTATCCACGTCCACGTACCATTGCTTTAGGATTGAATCTTGATTTTTAATAAAAATTCAACAAGAAAAATGAAATTAAACTATATAAAAATAGCCGTAGCAAGTGTAATGGTCTTAATGACAAACGCTTGTACTGATAAATTGGATTTGTTACCAACCAATGATATTACTGCCGAAACAGTGTATAAAACGCCACTGGGCTACAAACAAGCTTTGGCAAAAGTATATTCAGCTTTCGCCCTGACGGGTAACACGGGCGGAACGGGAAGTCCAGATATTCCTTCACAAATTATTTCAGACGAAGGAAACTCAGATTTCTTGAGATTATACTGGAATTTACAAGAACTCACCACCGACGAAGCCGCTTGGACTTGGCAAAATGATGCAGGCGTAAAAGGTTTAAAAGAAATGAGTTGGTCGGCGGTGAATCCGATTATCAACGGAATTTATTATCGTGCCTTTTTTCAAATTACGCTTTGTAATGATTTTATTCGCCAGTCGTCTGACGAAAATCTAAGCAAAAGAGGCATTTCGGGAACAGATGCCGAAAACATCAGAAAGTACCGTGCAGAGGCAAGATTTATCCGTGCTTATCAATATTGGGTTTTGATGGATTTATTCGGAAATCCTCCTTTCGTTACCGAAAACGATGCCATCGGAGCTACTTTGCCAAAGCAAATTCAGCGAAAAGAACTGTTTACTTATATCGAAACAGAATTGAAAGCGATTGAAAATGATTTATTGGCAAAAGGACAAAATGAGTACCCACGTGCCGAAAAACCAGCCGCTTGGGCATTATTAGCTCGTTTGTATTTGAATGCTGAGGTTTATACGGGAACGGCAAAATACACGGAAGCCATTACTTATTGTAATAAAATAAAGTCAGCATCTTTTTCATTGCATCCCAACTATCGTGAATTGACTTTGGCAGACAATCATCTGAATACCACAGAAAATATTTTTATGATTGCTTACGATGCTACACATACGCAAAACTGGGGCGGTACTACTTATTTAACTCACGGGCCTGCGGCTGTGCCGGGAGATATTTCGGGAACGAGTGGTAACTGGGGAGGTTTGCGTCATACCAACAATTTTGTGGACTTATTCAGTGATGAATCTGGCAATACCGACCAAAGAGCGATGTTTTATACCGTAGGTCAAAATCGTTTGATGGCAGATTTATACACAGGAACAGACGGTTATTCTTCAACAAAATACAGAAATAAAACCCGTACAGGAGCAAAAGCTCCTAATGCTGACCCATCAGGCAACTGGACGGACATTGATTTTCCTTTGTTCAGATTGGGTGAAATCAATTTGATTTATGCCGAAGCTGTGCTAAGAGGTGGAACAGGTGGCGATTTGGCTACGGCTCTTACTTATATCAACCAATTGAGAACCAGAGCTTATGGCGGAAAAACGACGGGCAATATTACCGCTTCGCAACTGACGCTTGATTTTATTTTAGCAGAAAGAGGAAGAGAATTATACTATGAGGCTCATCGCAGAACGGATTTGATTCGCTTTAAAAAATTCACGACCAGTGCGTACTTGTGGGTTTGGAAAGGCGGAGTTGCCAATGGTAGAGCTGTGGAAGACAAGTACAATCTTTTCCCGATACCTTCAAATGATTTATCATCAAACCCAAACTTGGTGCAAAACCAAGGGTATTAGTTTTATTAATTTGAAAATGAATGACAATTTGAAAATTTAAAGATGATAAGAGTTGAATTTGGTAATTTATGAATTTTAAAGATTGGGATTTGAATTATAGAAAACATGAATTAAAAGATTGGTATTCATCTTTTTAATCCTCATTTTCAAATCTTCAAATTTCCAAATTCACCTCGCATTTTCAAATCTTCAAATCACCAAATTTTCAAATTCACAAATTCTCCCAAACATACGATTATGAAAAATATATTTAAAATACTTTCATTGTGCCTCTTGAGCATTGGTATTTTTTCTTGTGAAAACGATGAAATCAAAACCGTGATGAGTAGTGCAAGTCAAGCCCCGAGCTTGTCGGCTTCTAAAACAAGCTTTGTATTAAGTCCAGCCACAGCCAGCGACTCTACTGTGGCATTTTCTTGGAATCGTTCAAATTATGGATTTCAAGCTGCTGTACGTTATACTTTACAAATTGCCAAAGCTGGTACAAAATTTTCAGCTCCCAAGGAAATCAGCTTAGGCAATTTGTTACAGTTGAAATACACCACGGCTGATTTTAATCAATTAGCAATCATTCAAGGACTAAAACCTAATAATTTAGGTCAATTAGAAGTAAGAGTAAAATCATCAATTTCAGATGCCGTGGCGGATATTTATTCAAATACTGTTACGCTATCGGTTACTCCTTATTTAGTTGTGATTAATTATCCATCACTTTGGGTAGCAGGCGACTACCAAGGTTGGAATCCTGCAACTGCTCCAAAAATTTCTTCCAGAAACTCTAATGGCATTTACGAAGGATATGTCAATATCGTAGGCGGAACTCGTCAGTTCAAATACACCAGTCAGCCAGATTGGAACGGAATAAGTTATGGCTGGGCAAGTAGCACTACCACAGGAAGCGACGTAACAGGTACTTTTAGTAGCTCAGGAGGCAATTTATTCGTACCCGAAGACGGCTTCTATTTATTGAAAGGAAATACCAACAACAATACTTGGAGTGCCACCAAAACCACTTGGGGAATTATTGGCGATGCCACCGCAAACGGCTGGGCGGATGATGTAAAAATGACTTATGATGCCACCAAAAATGTTTGGAAAGTAACCACTACTTTAAAAGCAGGAGGATTAAAATTCAGGGCCAACGGTGCTTGGGCAATTAATATGGGCGATACTGGGGCAGATTTAAGTTTGGAATACGATGGCGATAACATTGTTATTCCAGCTAATTTAGCAGGAACACATACTATTACTTTAGATTTAAAAGCAGGAAATTATACTTATACCATCGAATAGTTATGAATAAATTCATCAATTTTATTGCCTTTTCACTTTTGTTATTATCATGTAGCAATACTCCAGAAGTGGTTCAACCAGTGGTAGAACCGCCAGTTTCAAAATTTGCCAAAGGTGCAGACATCAGTTGGATAACTGAAATGGAAGCGGCAGGAAGAAAATTTTACGACAAAACAGGTAAAGAAACGGAATGCTTTGCTTTAATGAAAGCTTTGGGGATGAACTCCATTCGTTTGAGAGTTTGGGTAAATCCTTCGCCAGCTTATAATAATACTGCCGATGTAGTGGTGAAAGCTTTGCGTGCTAAAAGCTTAGGTTTCAGAATCATGATTGATTTTCATTATAGCGATAATTGGGCAGACCCCGGCAAACAAACCAAACCTGCGGCTTGGAATAATTTGGATTTAGCAGGCTTGAAATCTGCCATCGGAACACATACAACGGAGGTTTTGACTGAACTCAAGAAAAATGGCATTACGCCAGAGTGGGTACAAGTAGGCAACGAAACCAACGATGGAATGCTTTGGCCAACAGGAAGAGCTTCGACGAGTATGGGGAATTTTGCCCAAATGATTAATGCTGGTTATGATGCCGTAAAAGCTGTTTTTCCAGAAGCAAAAGTAATCGTTCATATTTCTAATGGTTATGATAATCAATTGTTTAGATGGATGTTCGATGGACTAAAAGCCAACGGAGCGAAGTATGATGTAATCGGGATGTCGCTGTACCCAACTTATGCACCAGATTATGCGACTGGCGGTTGGGCAAAAGTAAATCAGCAATGTTTGACGAACATGAACGACATGATAACACGCTACAACAAAGAAGTAATGATTGTAGAAGTAGGTATGCCGTGGGACAGTGCCGCAGAATGCAAATTGTTTATCAGCGATATTATTGCCAAAACCAAATCACTTAGCAATGATAAAGGCTTGGGCGTACTGTACTGGGAACCACAAGCTTATAACTGGGTTGGCTATACTTTGGGAGCATTCGATAATTCGGGAAAACCGACGGTAGCCATGGATGCTTTCTTGCCTTAATTGAAAATGTTTTTTTGGTTGAAAATCATTTTCTAAGATTGTAAATGAGTCGGTAGAGTACTTGTTTGCTTAAATTGGAAGGCTATCTTGAAATTTCATTTTCAGATAGCCTAATTTTTAATTTACCTAATCTTAAATCACTATGCAAAAAAAAACATTTACTTTTTTAGTTGGCTTTTATCTGTTTTACTTCTCCTGTTTTTTATCCTTTTCACAAATCACACAGAGACAAAGAATTAACTTTGATAAAGATTGGAAATTTCATTTTGGACATACTTCCAATCCTGAAAAAGACTTTAATTATAGCATTACAAAGGCTTTTGTAAAGTCTGGAATTGCTGAAAATTCTGCCATTGAACCAAAGTTTAAAGATGCTCAATGGGAAAAAGTAAACCTTCCACACGATTGGTTGCTTGACTTACCTTTTGTAAAATCAGAAGATTTGAATGTGGAAGCACATGGTTTTAAACCTGTGGGCGGTTTATTTCCCGAAACTTCGGTGGGTTGGTACAGAAAACATTTCAAAGTAGCTCCTGCTGATTCTGGTAGTCGTTTCCAAATTCAATTTGATGGTATTTTCAGAGATGCCAACATTTGGATAAATGGTTTTTACTTAGGAAACAACAAAAGTGGTTACTTGGGTGTCGCTTATGATATTACTGATTTTATCAATTTCAAAGATGAAAATGTCATTGTCGTTCGGGCGGATGCTTCGCAGTATGAAGGTTGGTTTTATGAAGGTGCAGGCATTTATCGTCACGTTTGGTTGAATAAATATTCAAATCTTCACATTAATACAGATGGAATTTTTGCTCATACGAAAATTCAAGACAATAAAGCGACAATCAATATTGAAACTTCTGTCAGCAATGAAAATTTTGCCTCTGCCAATTATACACTTACTTCGTACTTGCTTGATAGGTCGGGCAAAATCGTTGGAAAATCTGCTGAACAGGCTCTCAGTCAAAATGCTTTAGAAGAAAAAACGACCAAACAGAGTTTTATCGTCAACAATCCAAGACTTTGGAATTTGGAAGACCCGTATTTGTATAAAGTCTTGGTTGAACTGAAATCAAATGGTCAAATTATTGATAAACAGAGTTTTAAATTTGGTATCAGAACGATTGAAGTAAAAAGTAATGGCGTTTTCTTGAATGGAAAATATGTGAAAATTCTGGGAACGAACAATCACCAAGACCATGCAGGCTTGGGAAGTGCTTTGCCTGATTATTTACAATATTATCGCATCAGTTTATTGAAAAACATGGGTTCAAATGCTTACCGAACCAGTCACCACGCCCCAACGCCTGAATTATTAGCGGCTTGCGACAGTCTGGGAATGTTGGTGATGGACGAACAGCGTTTACTCAACAGCGGAACGGAATACATCAATCAATTTGAACGTCTTATTAAACGTGACCGAAACCATGCTTCCATTTTTATGTGGAGTATCGGAAACGAAGAAGGAGGCATTCAAACCAATACTTTTGGGAAAAGAATCGCTTTGACGCTTATCGAAAAACAAAAGCAATTAGACCCCACTCGTACTTGTACCTATGCCGCCGATTTAGCCAATGTATTTCATGGCGTAAATGAAGTAATTCCTGTAAGAGGTTTCAATTATCGTCAATTTGGTGTAGCGGATTATCATAAAGAGCATCCGAATCAACCTATTATCGGAACAGAAATGGGAAGTACTTTAACGACCAGAGGAATTTATGAAAAAGATACCATCAGAGCTTACGTGCCAGACCAAGATATTACTGCTCCGTGGTGGGCAAGTACGGCAGAAGAATGGTGGAAATTGGCAGCTACGAATGATTTTTGGTTAGGCGGTTTTATCTGGACAGGCTTCGATTATCGTGGCGAACCAACGCCTTACCGTTGGCCCAATATCAATTCACATTTTGGCGTAATGGACGTTTGTGGTTTTCCTAAAAACATTTATTACTATTATCAAAGTTGGTGGACCGACAAAGATATACTTCACATCAGTCCGCACTGGAACTGGCAAGGGAAAGAAGGTCAGCCGATTGATGTTTGGGTAAATAGCAATGCCGATGACGTAGAATTATTCTTGAATGGTAAAAGTTTAGGCAAAAAAGAAATGCCAAGAAACGGACATTTGCAATGGGCTGTAAATTATCAAGCAGGAAAATTAGAAGCCATCGCTTATAAAAAAGGAAGAAAATTGACGGCAAAAGTTGAGACAACTTCAAACCCCATAGAAGTAGTCGTTACGCCTTACAAAACCACAACTTTGGCGGATGGAAATGATGTAAGTATTATCAATATCAGCGTGATAGATAAAGATGGGAGGGAAGTACCCAATGCGGATAATTTGATTAAATTTTCAATCAAAGGAGATGCAAAAATTATCGGCGTTGGCAATGGCGACCCAAGTAGCCACGAACCCGATAAATGTATGGACGGTGCTTGGCAAAGAGCTTTATTCAATGGAAAATGTCAAGTAATTGTACAGGCAGGTACAAAGCCAGATTTGATAAAATTTGAAGCTACTGCCGCAGGACTTTATGCAGGTTCGACGGATATTATTACGATTGCTCCAGAAAATACGACTAAAATCACGATTGATAAAAGCTATGAATTGAAAGGAGAAGCCGCAAAAGCTCGTCCTGTCGATAAAATGATAGGAGCGGACATTTCATTTTTACCAGAATTAGAAGCCAAAAATATTAAATTTTCTGACAAAGGAATTGAGAAAGATGCCATTCAGATTTTGAAAGAACATGGTTTCAATTACGTTCGTTTACGTATTTTTCATAATCCTGCCGATGTAGAGGGATACTCACCACAAAAAGGTTTTTGTGATTTGGAGCAAACCAAAAAAATGGCAAAAAGAGTAAAAGAAGCAGGCTTGAAACTCTTGCTTGATTTCCATTACAGCGATACTTGGGCTGACCCCGGCAAGCAGTACAAACCCAAAGCTTGGTCAGGTTTAGCTTTCACAGATTTGAAAAAATCTTTGTTTGAATATACCCAACAAGTAATGCAAGCCTTGAAAAACCAAGGTACTACGCCAGATATGGTGCAGATTGGCAACGAAATCAATCATGGTATCATTTGGCCAGATGGCAATGTGAAAAATCTGGATGAATTGGCTCAATTATTAAATGCAGGAACTGCCGCCGTAAAATCTGTTGACCCAACAGTAAGCATGATGTTGCACGTAGCTTTGGGCGGACAAAATCATGAATCTGTGAATTTTATTGATGCGATGTTGGCAAGAGGCGTACATTTTGACGTAATTGGCGAATCTTATTATCCAAAATGGCACGGAACAACAGACGATTTAAGAGATAATTTGGGTAATCTTATTCAGCGTTATAACAAAGACGTAATTGTAGTAGAATACTCTCAGTTAAAAGAAGACGTGAATGCCATTGCTTTCAATTTACCCAACGGCAAAGGAAAAGGCACTTGTATTTGGGAACCGCTCAGTACTTGGGAAGCTTTCTTTGAAAAAGATGGAAAATCCAATCATTTACTGGCTATTTATGATGAACTTTCTAAAAGATTTTTAGTGAAATAAAGAGCGTTTTTGCGTTATCTCAATTTAAGTTTTGAGATAACGCAAAAAACAATCAAGGTTTCGGATATTTTTTGGAAGCATCGTCAACTACCAAAACCCAATCTTGACCATAGCCAGTACTTGGTGGCGTAAATACTTTTGTTGCTTTATTCTCAAAAACACCTATTTCTTTTACTTCGCCATTGCGAGGATTAAACCAAAATCCTGATAATTGAACCCCTGAAATTTTACCTAAATTCAGCGTAAATTTTTTGCCCAAAGCAGAATAAACCATCAAATAATCGTCACCACGAGTAGCTTGAATACGTTCATAAGCCGATAAATCATGCTCAACTATTAAAGATTGGTCTGGAATTCTCGTCAGCATCGGACGAGATTCTATGAGTTTTCGTAGGTATTTTACTTGTTTAGCCGCAGGTAAATCAAGTGCTTGTTGCCAATAAAAATGTGGGCCGTTTACTCCTTCTGCTTTCGGCGAATACATTTGCCAAACATCATGACAACCATAAGTACAGCCAAAAGCTCCTGCAAAAACATCAAGATAAAGAGCTTTCCTGACATCATAAGCGTTGGTTGTGCCATACTCCAGAGCATTGAAACAAACGGGATGGTCTTCATAAATGGGTTCGCCATCAATCACAGGTTTGGTGATTTGTCGATGATAAGCCGTCAAAATTTTATCATAAACCGCCGCATCTCTACAATGTCCTGTTTGAAACATATTAAAATCAAGCCATTCGTCGCTATGAAACCATTCACTTGCTCCTTCTTGGTTGGGTTGTGGATGAAAAGTCATCATAGCTTTTTCATTTCCATTCAAAGCCTCAGTAATGCCACTTGCCATCGCTCGCCAAATCGCTACGTCGTTGGTATTGGCTCGTGGGTTTCTGTCTCCACCCAAAATCCAAATGATATTTTTTCGATTTTTATACCGATTTCCAATCCATTTACCATAAATTTTAGCATTATCAACCGTAAAAATCTCAGGGCCGTTTCCCCAGCGGTCTTTATAAATTTTATCTCCCCAAGTAGGTAAAAGACCAATAACCAAACCCAAGTCTGCGGCTTTATCAATCACAAAATCTACGTGTTTAAAATAGGCTTCATTTGGTTTAGTGGGGTCGTCGTCAATCAATGGTTTTTCATGGTAAGCGTTGGGTTTATGCAAACCGTCCAACTCAGCCAAAGCCACTGCTTGAATCACGGTAAAACCCTGTGAGGCTCTTCTACTTAGATAAAAAGTAGCTTCTTCTCGGTCGAGTGCATGGAATAATTCCCAAGCGGTATCACCCATCCAAAAGAAAGGTTTTCCGTCTTTTAAAACATAATGTTTATTTTCGCTTACAGTAAAAGTCTGAGCTATACTTCTGATATTCAGGAACAAAAGTGCCGAAATACTGAGCAACAGTTTTATTTGTATTTTCATTTTCAAAAAGAAAAATAAACTTTTGAGATTCTGATATTATTCAATTCTTGCTTTTACGTCGGGCAAAGAAGCTAAGGTACTTGTGCTTTTATCTAAATAAAAATAGGTAGTTGCCGAATAATCATCTATTCGATAAAAATTCACCCATCCTTTAGGAAAAGAAGCATCATTAATGTCCAAAGGATTATCAAGCAATCGTCTAAATCCGCCATCCCACTGTACTGTTACGGGTTTCAACGGCACTTTTTCTTGCAATAATTTTCTTACAAGGTCACGCTCGCCACCGCCAATTTGTTGAATGGTCGCTTTGAAATTTTTCTGAAAAAATACTTGGTCAGGAATATGAAAACGATAAAAAGCATACTGTTTTGTGCTATCGTTGGCAATGGTACTTCCCTGATATAAATTGGTAAAAACTCCCAAACCCCAAGCCGTTCCGATATAATCTTCTGTACCTGTTCCGTTGTAAGTAGGAAATTTATCGTCATTGTCCATATACAGTTTTACTTCGCCTTCGCCCCACCAAGTATCAGCATAGCGTTTATCGGCATTTACGCCCATATTTACGCCTAAATACCTTCCTTTGCCTTCAATTTTGGGTAAAAAAATAAAATCTGTTCCCAGTTCAGACGTTTTTTGCCTTGTCCAATACGCATGAAAATACATGGCGTTTGGTGCTGGTTTTTCTAATTGAACAAAGTCAATATCGAAAAAGAGTAAACCAATACCTTTATTACTTTCATTGGTTATGACAATCTTCGCTCCTGTTTTGAAGGGCATCGGGATATAACAATTAAAAGAACGTCCTTCTGGATTTGAAAAAAGTGCGGTTTCAAATTTCACAGGTTTAGACAAGCCAAAACCAAAAAAATCTCCGAAAGGAACATCAACGGCGGCTTTTGTGGCATTGTCCCAATACATTCTTAGGCGTATCGAACGAAGCATTGCTGGCGAACGGTCTTGAATGGTAAACCACATTCGCTGAATAATACCTGCTCCCGACAAGTTTAACAATACTTTCGACTGCCCTGCTTTCAATTCCTCAAAAGCATTTCCTTTGGCTGTTTGATTGGTTTTTCCTCCATTATTTTTCAGTCCATTCAGATTTTCAAAAGTACTGATGCTACTTTTTTTGATTCCTTGTGGCATTTGATAAAGTACTTGCGACCAAGCCGAAAAACTCAAGCAAAGCGTTATTAATATGGCTATATTTCTCATAATCAAAGCTTTTTCATGATTTTCATTAAACTTTTTGTAATTACTTCATAGCCCTTATCGGATGGATGAAGTCCGTCGTAAGTCATATCAATTGCTTCTAAAGGATAAGGGTATTCGTCTGTTTCTGGATTGAAAGGTACGTCTATAAAATCTGGATAAGGATAATTTCTGTACGCACCCGTTTGTGGGTCTTTTAGGCGTTTGAAATGCACAAGTTTTGCTAAATGCAATTTTTTATGATGATACAAGTCCACCACAGGGTAATTTTCAAGCTTGGCAATACTGATAATTGCATCAGCAAATTGCGATAATTCTTGATCTTTTTTGGCTCGATACGAACCATAAGCATTGTTTTTCATATTGGCGATATACACAAAATCTACTCTTTGCATAGGAGTAATCAAAATGATTTTTGCGTCGGGGTTCAAACTTTTGAGTTTATCAATAATAATTCTGAAAGCTCCATACACGGTATTTGTGCCAGTGTTACCTTGATAATCCGCCAAAGTCCCCAAGGCTTTGCCGCCCCACCAGTCGTTTGTCCCTAAAAAAATAGAATACACATCTGCTTTCACTAATCCCAGTTTTTCGATTTGTTCGGCAATCCTTACCGAAGTCCAGCCATTATGTCCTTGATTAATGTATTCAATATCAGGTCTTTGTTCTACAATTCTGCTCATGTAGCCTTTTGTAATTCTATTGCCAGTTTCGTTCGGATGGTCGTTCAGATAAGTAATAGAATCGCCGATGGCTACCCATGTAATTTTTTTGGGCGAAAAGGCTGTGAACAAGCCAATGAACAATAAGAGTACAAGTTTTTTCATTTTTCGATTGTTTTGTAATTGTAGTTGAGCAAAATTAATTTTATCTGCTTTAAGCTCAAATTTGCCTATTGTCTAAAACTAATATTGAATGATTACTGAAATCCGAAACCCGAAATCAGCAATTCCAAATCCTTCATTGAGCATCATACAAATTGTGCTTTCTGTATATTTTTTATAAATATTTTCAATTTATAAATAGCTAATTAATTCTCCATCCGTATTTGGAGGGCTTGGACGATTGCTTTTGAGCATTTTTTTGAAGGACAATCTTTAGAAATTGAAGCTTATTTTCAGAACAAGCCAGTTTTTTGTCCTCTATGTCTTAACTTTGTGTTTTATTATTTTTTCAATTATATGAAAAGGAAAATCGAAATTCTTGCTCCTGCCAAAAACCTTTATCAAGGAATGGCTGCCATTAATGCAGGGGCAGATGCAGTATATATTGGAGCTCATCAGTTTGGGGCTCGTTCAAATGCTACCAATTCTGTGGAAGATGTAGCAGAAATGGTGAAGTACGCCCATTTATTCAAGGCGAAAGTTTTTGTGGTAATCAATACGATTTTGTATGATAACGAGCTTGAACAATGCCGAAAACTGATTTATGAATTGTATAATATCGGTGTTGATGCCCTTATTATTCAAGATATGGCCATCATGGAAATGGATTTACCGCCAATCGTGATTCACGCCAGTACGCAAGCCAATAACAGAGATGCCAAACACGTAAAGTTTTTGGCAGACGCTGGTATGAAAAGAGTAGTGTTGGCTCGTGAATTAAATTTAGATCAAGTACGAGAAATTCACGAAGCTACTGACGTAGAATTAGAGTTTTTTGTATCGGGTGCTTTGTGCGTGTCGTTTAGTGGTAATTGTTATATGAGTGTTGCTAATGGCGAACGCAGTGCCAACCGTGGTTCTTGTGCTCAGAACTGCCGATTACCTTACCGATTGATAGACGGCACAGGCACAACTTTGATTGAGAGTAGTCACTTATTGTCAATCAAAGACTTAGACCTTAGCGACCAATTACCCAATCTGATTGAAGCAGGCGTTTCTTCTTTCAAAATAGAAGGACGACTAAAAGACATCGTTTACGTAAAAAACAATACTTCTTATTTGCGTAAAAAATTAGATGCTTTTTTAGAAGGTAGCGATAAGTACGAAAAGGCTTCATCGGGAAGAACTTTCTATAATTTTGAGCCAGAAATGGACAGAAGTTTCAACCGTGGTTATACCGATTATTTTGTCAATAAACGTAAAGAGAAAATTGGTTCTTGGGAAAGTCCGAAGTCGAAAGGGCAATACATCGGTAAAGTATTGGAAATCAAAGCCAATGGTTATGTGATTGAAAACTACGAGCTACTCAACAATGGCGACGGGCTGTATTTTGTGAATGAAAACGGCGAAGCAGATGGAGCTCAAATCAATATCATTTTCAATAATTTGGTGATACCTAATACTTTTAAACCATTAGCAATTGGCACAGATATTTACAGAAACTCTGATGCCGAATTCAACAAAATGGTTGAAAAAGAAAATAGTGCCGTTCGTAAAATTGGTGTAAACTTATACTTTACCGAAACCCAAGCGGGCTTCCAGTTATTGGCGGTAGATGAAGACGGGCATCAATGTAGCATGGAACTTGAAACCAATAAAGAAGTGGCAAAAAACCCTGATTCTGTGATTCCAAATATCAAAAAGAATTTAGCAAAAACAGGAAATACGCCATTTATGGTGGATGAAATAGAAGTAACTTTTTCAAACAACTGGTTTCTACCGATTTCAAAAGTCAATGAAATCAGAAGAGAAGTATTGGAGCAATTAGTAGATATTCGTGTACAAGAGTATCATCGTGAAGAGTATCAGATTACAAAAACAGATCACCCTTATCCAGTATCTAAATTAGATTTTACTTATAATGTGTCTAATAAAATGGCAAGAGCTTTTTATAAAAGACATGGCGTAACTGAAATTGAAAAAGCTTTTGAATTGCAGTGGGACCCCGGCAAGGCAAGAGTAATGACAACCAAGTACTGCGTAAAATATGAATTAGGTAAATGTGCCAGATTCCAGCGTGATACGATGGGCGAAAAACTGGTAGAACCCCTAACACTGAAACATGGGGAAAATGAGTACAAGCTCAAGTTTAATTGCAAGCCTTGCGAAATGGAAATTTGGGAAAAAGATGCAGAGCTTGAATTTGAAGATGAAGACGAACAAATTGGCTATGTTGCAAGAAGATAAGTAAGCTATTTGTAGCGAGTAAAATTTGTGAAATACATATTATAACCCCCCAAAGTTGTTGAAAAAATTTCGACCGCTTTGGGGGTTTTAACTGTTCAATAATTAGTACAAGTTACCTTCTTGCCATTTCAAACCGATAAAATCGTACAGAAAAGCTAAGTTGTCTGGTATTATAAGGTACTGGTCGTTTTTTATCAAATACTTTAGTCTAAAATAGGTACTTTTGGATATTGCTCATTTTGTACAATTATATCTCAAAAAAATGAAAAAATATTTCCTCTCCTTTAACTATCGAAAACCGAAAATTAAGATTGCTTTGCTCTTTACTTTGCTAATAATTGTATTTTGTTCTTTTATTATCTCGAAACCACAAAAACGCAAAGCTTTGGTCAATCAGTTGTCGATTATGCTGACCGACAGCCTCCCTAAAGTAAAACTTCCAGAAGGTGTTGACCCTAATGATGAAAACTGGAAAGGGATAGATTTAGCTCCGAAACAACCCGTTCAACCGTTGACGGTTGATGAAGAAAGTAAAAGATTTTTGTTGCCTCCCGGTTATCATATCCAACCAATTCTTACAGAACCTGCTATTCAACAACCGGGAGCAATTGCTTTTGATGGAAACGGTAGAATGTATGTGTTGGAGCTTCGTTCGTATATGTTAGATGCCGATTCAAAGAATGAATTAGAGCCAACCAGTAGAATTTCACGCTGGGAAGATAAAAACAACGATGGCGTATATGAAACAGGGACAACTTTTATCGACCATTTAATTTTTCCTCGTTTTGTGTTGCCTTATGGCAAAGATTGTATCCTTACGATGGAATCCGACGCTGATAACGTTTATAAATATACCGACACCAATGGCGACGGAAAGGCGGATAAAAAAGAACTTTTCACGACCAAATACGGTCGTTCGGGCAATGTTGAACATCAGCAAGCTTTTATGTATTATGGCATGGACAACTGGCTGTACAGTACAGTAAATGCTTTTAGAGTAAGAGAAACGCCCAACGGAGTAATTCGTGAAAAAACAGGTTTCAACAGGGCTCAATGGGGAGTTACACAAGACGATGATGGTAAACTTTGGTTTCAAGGCGGAGCAAGTGGCGTGCCTTCATACTTTCAGTTTCCGATTCAATATGGCAATTTTGAAGTACCCAATGAATTAGCCAAAGGTTTTGAAGTACCTTGGGGTGCAGCCGTAAAAATTGCAGATATGCAGGGCGGTATGGACGAAGTTCGTCAGCCTGATGGTTCTTTGAACAGAGTAACGGGTTCGGCAGGAAATGATGTTTTCCGTGGCGACCGACTTCCCGAAAATATCAAAGGACAGTACTTTTATGGTGAACCTGTGGCAAGAATTGTCAGACAAATTAATCCTGTGGTTACCGAAGGACTCACGACATTGCATAATGTATATCAAGACCAAAAATCTGAATTCCTGCGTTCAACCGATCCATTATTTAGACCTGTGGATATGGCAACTGCCCCAGATGGTACAATGTACATTGTGGATATGTATCATGGCATTATTCAAGAAGGACAATGGACACAAAAAGGAACATATCTTCGGACTAAAATTGAACAGTATCAATTAGATAAAGTAGTGGGTTTGGGCAGAATTTGGCGAATTACTTATGACGGAAAAGAACGTGATAAAAATCAGCCAAAAATGTTGAATGAAAGTACAGCTACTTTGGTAAAACATCTCGAACATCCAAACGGTTGGCGTAGAGATGCCGCCCAACAATTAATTGTTTTACGAAAAGATTTAACTGCCGTTCCTGCTTTAACTGCCATGGTATTGAACAGCAAAAATACGCAAGCCAGAATACAAGCCTTGTGGTCATTAGAAGGTTTGGGAGCTTTAAAAACAAGCCTTGTTCAAAAATTATTAAAAGACTCCTCCCCTCGCCTACGCATTCAGGCTTTGCGTGCCAGCGAAACTTTATATAAAGCTGGCGATAAAAGTTTAGAAGCAAATTACACGGCAAGTTTAAATGACCCAAATACGGATGTTGTTATTCAAGCGATGATGACGAACAAGTTTTTAAATGTGCCTGATTTGAATAATAAAATCAAAATGGCAATGGCGAAAAACAAAGCTGCTGGCGTAAAATTGGTAGGAGAACAAATCGTCGCACCGCCCAAAACCCAGAATATGGGGCCATTTGGTTCACCAGAATTAAGTAAAGGACAGAAAGAAGTAGTGGCCAGAGGGGCAGTGATTTATAATGAATTGTGTTCGCAATGTCATGGGAATAATGGCATGGGAACTCCCGCAGGAAGTGGCGGAAAACTAATGGCACCAGCTTTGGCAGGTTCGCTTAGGATTCAATCACATCCAGATTATGCCATCAAAGTAATTTTACATGGTATGGAAGGGGCAATTGACGGCAAAACCTACACCGCAGGCGTAATGGCAAGTATGAAAGACCAGTCTGACGAATGGGTAGCAGATGTAGTTTCGTATATCCGAAACGGTTTGTCGAACGATGCTTCATTGATTACGCCTCAGCAAGTCGCTAAAGTACGTGCCAAAACGGCTGAACAAAAAACGATGTATCAGCACGATAAACTTTTAAAATTAGTGCCAAAGGAAATCCAAGTCCAAGATGGCTTGAAAGTAACAGCCAGTCATACAGCTTCCACTCGTATCGGTGGAAATGTTTCTCCATTGAGTGCCTTTACTTATGAAGGTTGGTCAACAGGTATTAAGCAAGAAAAAGGAATGTGGTATCAAATTGAATTACCTACTGTATTTGATTTAACAGAAATAAATTTCAATGCTCCACAAAATTTTCCTAAGGGTTGGAAATTCAAACCCAATACTCCTATCCCATTTATTCAAACCTATCCGAGAGAATATGTGGTAGAAACTTCTTTGGACGGGACAAATTGGCAAGAAAATATGAAAGCTCAAAAAGGAACAGAAGGAGATAATACGATTACTTTTAATGCTACAAAAGCCAAGTTTGTGAGGATAAAATTAGAAGGAAATACTGTAAAAGACGGAGAAGACATTCCATGGTCGATGAGGCAATTGAAGATTTATGGGCAGAAATAATATGATGGCTTTCAGCTTTCGGTCATCAGCGGTCAGTATTTGCTGGCAGTTGATGACTGAAAGGTCTATTTCGGTAGCTACATCAGTTAAAATTACTTATGCTTTCTATGCTCACGCAATTTTGAATTTGTAAATAATAAATTCTCTTCTTGTTGCCAATTACGAGCGAGACGCTCTTCTCCGTTTGGGGTCGTAGGAACGCTTCGCTTAACCAACGACCAGAAGGAATATTTTTGATGCCAACGGCATCACAGATTTATAACTCAGCTAATTCGGATAGATTCTATGACCCCGTTGGGGTCACACTTCTTGTTGTCTTACATTATTTAAGCTATAAATCTTTAATCCCTTTGGGATTGTTCTCATTGAAAATGTATTTAGATTGATGCCTTCGGCATCACAGGTTTACAACCAAACTAATCCCGATAGAATCTATGCCCCCTATGGAGTTACACATTTTGTTGTCGTCCATCATTTCTGGATAAGCATAATTATCTATCCTATTCGTTATTTTCCTTCTTTTTGGGTTTTATGCTAAAAGCATCCAATTGATATTCCATTTTTTCCCATAAATGGTTAAATGCTTCTCTTTATAGCCAATTGCGAGCGAGACGCTCTTTTTTACTTTTAGGTCGTAGGAACGCTTCGCTTAACCAACGACCAGAGAGAGTACTATGATTTTCTTTTTCATTTTTTTGGGGTAAAACTCTCTGTCTGGTTGGTATAAAGCTTCGCTGAGCCAATGACTGTATGGAGTATAGTTATTCATGTATATAAATATATCCTAAAAATCGTTTACTGTCATCTTCAAAAAAAAGACTTATTTCATCCTTGTCATTAGTTTTCACTTCAATAAATAAAATTTTATCAGACTTACTTTCTTTTAAGGCAAAAGCTGAATCTTTAAGCCCTTCGTAAATAGCTTTATCATTAGAATTTAAGCGAAAATTTTCATCAGAAAACATATCACTACGGGTTTGATATATATCGTGTAACTGAATTCTATTACTTGTGAATTTAACAAGTATCTCTCCTAATGCTCTCTCATTAAAAGAAATAAGGTCAAAGTTCGTTGCTGTAACTGTTTTGATTAATTCTTGAGTTGTCATTTCTTGTTTGTTGTGTGTTAGGGGAGAAAGGCTCTATATTGATTCGGTAATTTGATATTAATTAAGTTTTCAATGTTCACCAAATCAATCTCTAATAGCTTATTACCAGTTTCTGTAAAATTTAAATTTTCCATACTTTACTACCTATATGCTCCATTATCGGAAATATTAACTGGTCGTTGGTTAAGCGAAGCGTTCCTGCGACCCTAAAGTAATAAAAGCTTCATGATCAGCTTGGTACAAAAAGTCCATTTTAGTAAAAGTATCGAATTTTACCTATTCAACACTTTATAAAATGCTATCGCATCTTACCAATCATGAGATTGGCGAACACAACGACGTAGTGAAAAACTACGCCGAGTAAGGGGGCTTTTTTATGATTTAACTTTTCGTCAATTCCTTTCTATACAAATAATAGAAAAGCCCTATACTCAAAATCATTTTGACGAACATCCAAACTTGAATTTGTTGGTTTGTTGTATACCAACTCATCATAAACTCTAACAGAAAAGCAAAAATTAGAATAGAAATCATTATACATCCTTTTTGTTTTAAGGCAAAATGAATAGGTGAAATGAGTACGATAATTTCTAATAATGGCAGTGTAAATAACATAATTGCTGCTAAAATGTACCCTTCCTTATTTGCTTTTGAATTCCATTTAAACCCATTCACAGCAAGTTCATAAATATAAAAACATAGCCATTTGAGTAAAATATAGCCTACGAATTTTAAAAATATTTTTATCATTGTTTCTTTTATTTAGGGTATCGTTTATGAAAACCCTCATTTTCTTTAGTTACAAATAATACAACATTCTCCAACTGGTCGTTAATTAAACAAAGCACTCCTACAACCACTTAAAAATCTTACTTTACAAATCTATCAAATATCAAGAATATCAGCCTTTCTAAACTGAGGAAAATTTCTGATACTTTAATATTTACAAGTGCTGAATAAATCGAAGCAATAGGCTTGATTATCTGTTATTCTCTGTCACTTGTCGTTTTTCGGCTGTTTTTTTATGATAAATGAATTACTTTTGAGAAAATGCAATTTATTGTACAATTATATCTAAGAATAATTAAAATAGATTGCTTTTGTACTTTCTTTTGAAAGATATTTCAACCGTATCAAAACACTAAAACTGAACAACATGAAAAACGAACAAAGCTCATCATCTTCTCGCCGCCAGTTTTTAGGAACTACTTCGGCTTTGGTTGCTGGTGCCGTATTAGGAGCTAACAAAATCTGGGCTGCTCCTGCCATTATTCGCCATCTCAATCAACCCAACTCGCTCATTAATGGAGTACAAATTGGCGTTATTACTTATTCTTTCAGAGATATGCCCGACCAAAGTGCGGAAGCTACGCTTAAATATGTGCTGGATGCTGGCGTAAGTGCCATTGAATTGATGGGCGACCCGGCAGAGTCTTTTGCAGGAAAACCTAAAAATCCAGTGGATATGCGTTCGTTTTTCCCATTGATGAGAAAAAGAAGTGAGAAAAAAGAACTTACCGAAGACGAACAAAAAACTTTGGCAGAAGCAGAAACGCAAATGAAAGCCTATAATGCCGAAGTAAGTAAATGGCGTTTGTCGGCTTCGATGGATAAGTTTGAGCAGGTTCGTAAGATGTACAATGATGCAGGTGTGAAAATTTATGCTTTCAAACCGAATGCTTTCGGAATGCAAAATACGGATGCTGAAATTGAATATGGCATGAAAGCCGCCAGAGCATTGGGTGCAAGTCAAGTGACGCTCGAACACCCAAGTAATGATGCCCATACTTTAAAATTGGGAACAATTGCCCAAAAGTACGGTATCAAAGTGGGCTATCATGGTCACGAACAGCAAACGCCTACTTTCTGGGATACTGCTTTGGCACAGTCACCAGCGAATGCTTTGAATATTGATTTAGGACATTTTGTGGCGGCTGGCAATCAGAATCCTTTGGATTTTATCAAACAAAAGCATGATAAAATTGTCAGTATGCACATCAAAGACCGCCAAACGCCAGAGCATGGTAAAGGCAATGTGCTATGGGGACAAGGCGATACGCCTATTACAGAGGTATTGAATTTGATGAAAACCCAAAAGTATAATTTCCCTGCTACGGTAGAGTTGGAGTACAAAATTCCTGAAGGTTCTACTTCAGTTGCGGAAGTAAAAAGATGCGTAGAGTATTGTAGAAAAGCCCTAAGCTAAGTTTTAGTAAACAGGTAGGTACATAGAGGTTGAAATACTAAGATTTGATAAATTGGAAAGTTTTGAGCTGTGAGCCGTAAGCTGTGAGCTATGAGCTGTGAGTTATGAGCTGTGAGTTATGAGCTTTGAGCCGTGAGCTATAAGCTTTGAGTATTTAAACATGAGGCTTTTCATTTAATAATGGATTGCTTAAACTCGAGCTAATAGCTCACAGCTCATAGCTCACAGCTTACGGCTCACAGCTATTTCTATTATACAATCTTAAAAACATTAAAATAATGCTTAAACAGAAAGCCCGTTGGCTTACTTTTCTCTTCTTTATTTCATTGCTTGGAAATGCTTTTGCCAACGTTTCTATCGACAATTTAACGGTTGATTATCAAGCTAATCCTTTGGGTATCGACATCCCCAATCCGCATTTTGCTTGGCAAATGAAAGTTTCGGATGTCCAGAAAAGAGGATATTTTCAAAAGGCTTATCAAATCATCGTTTCGGATGCCCAAAACCAAATTGTTTGGGATTCAAAAAAAGTAAATTCCGACCTTTCGCATGGCATTGAGTACGCCGGAACTCCCCTAAAAGCCACCACTCGCTATACTTGGAAAGTAAACGTTTGGGATAATTTCAACCAAATGAGTAGCAATACTTCATGGTTTGAAACAGGCTTGATGAACCCCAATCCAGATTTATCGGCTTGGTCTGGGGCAAAATGGATTGGCGGTGGCGACGAAGACTTGGTTTTATTCTCGCAATACCTTTCGGTTTATAAATTTCAATATGCCGTTCAGCTCGACAAAGCTTCCAATTCAACCAAAGCGGCTTTTGTTTTTGGTGGAAACGACCGTCGTTTGTTGGATAAAAATCTGAATTTAATGGCGGTACAAAATGGTGTAAACCAAAGCTATATCGCCTTGGAATTAGACATCGTAAACGTTTCCGACGCTGCTGATGGTTTGGCAAAATTGAATATTTACAGAGTTGGTTATGATAAAACGGACTCAAAAGATAAGATTTTTAAATCTTTTGACATTCCTCAAACGCTTATCAACCAAGCCAATAAGTACGAAAAACATAAAATTTATGTAGAATGTAACTTTGGTGTTTTTGAGTTTTTTGTAGATGGCACAAAAGCGGGAAATTTGTTGAAAGATAAAAATGCAGCTCCTACTTCGCCTTTTGCTCAAAGAGGTTTCAACTTGAACCCTGTTGGAAGTGGTAATAATTACATCAGTTTTCCGATGTTGGCAGACATTGGTTTTCAGACAAATGAGAATCAGAAAGCCTATTTTTCTGAGCTTGAAATCAAGAATTTCCGTTTTCCTTCCAATACACTTTTTACTGAAAAGTTGACGAATAGTAATTATTCAGGCATTTTTAAAGCTGAAAAATTAAGTATTGAAAATGGTACTTACGCTGTTTCTGGCGGTGCGTTGATTTTAGCAAACCCCAGTAAAAATGCCGCTCCAATGCTTAGAAGTACTTTTGCTACGCAAGCGAAAGCCATCAAAAATGCACGCTTATACGTAACCGCAAGAGGTATTTATGAAATGTATTTGAATGGGAAAAGAGTTAGCAACGATTACTTTAATCCTGGACTTACACAGTACAACAAACACCATTTGTACCAAACTTACGATGTTACTTCGGCATTGAAACAAGGCGAAAAAAATGCGATAGGTGCTTGGCTAAGTGAAGGTTGGTGGAGTGGAAACATTACTTACAGTGGAGAAAGTTGGAATTATTTTGGCGACCGTCAATCGCTTTTGACAAAATTGGTCATAACCTATTCAGATGGTTCAGAACAAGTAATTACTTCAAATCCGAAAGAATGGAAGTTTTTCAACGACGGTCCAATTCGCTATGGAAGTTATTTCCAAGGCGAAGTCTATGACGCTAACAAAGAGGAATTGATTAAAGATTGGACAACAGCCAATTACAACGATAATGCTTGGAAAGCGTCGGTTGAAGTACCATTAGAAGGAACTGCATACAAAGGAACTTTCACGGATTTTATGGGTAGAAAATCTACCTTAGATTATCAAGATTGTAAAATTGTAGGTCAAATGGGCGATAATGCCAGCATTGTAAAAACGATGATTGCCCAAAGTGTAGAAGAAGTTCGTCCGAAAATATTTGTGTATGACATGGGTCAAAATATGGTTGGTTTTCCGAAAATCTTGATTAAAAATGGGAAAAAAGGACAAATTATTACGCTACGATATGCAGAAGTAAAATATCCGAATCTTCCCGACTATAAAGGAAATGAAGGAATGGTAATGATGGAAAACATCAGAGCGGCATTGACACAAGATATGTATATCTTAAAAGGTGGTGACGAAATCATTCAACCAAGATTTACTTTCCACGGTTATCGTTATCTTGAGCTAACTGGTATTGATGAAGTGATTCCAGTGGCGGATGTAAAAGGTTTGGTGATTAGTTCGGTCAAAGAATTGAGTTCAATTTATGAAACTTCAAACGACTTGGTCAACAAACTTTGGAGAAATATTACTTGGTCGCTGAGAAGTAATTTCCTTTCAATCCCAACCGATACGCCTGCTCGTAACGAACGCATGGGCTGGAGCGGTGACATTTCAGTATTCTCGAAAAGTGCTACTTATCTTACCAACTCAGATTTGTTTTTGAGAAGACACCTTTTGGCAATGCGTGATGTACAAGCGGAAAGTGGCAGATTCACAGACGTTGCTCCGATGGGTGGCGGTTTTGGCGGTACACTTTGGGGAAGTGCGGGTATTGTGGTTGCTTGGGAAACTTATCAGCAATATGGCGATGTACAATTGTTGAAAGAGCATTACGATGCCATGAAACGCTACATTCAGTTTTTAGAAAGTAAAGTAGATAAAACGACTGGTATTTTGAACGAAGGCCCATTGGGCGACTGGTTGAGTCCAGAAGGAAATAAAAACGATAATACTTTATTTTGGATGGCGTACTTTGCTTATGATTTAGAAATTATGAATAAAGTAGCGAAGATTCTACAAAAAACAGCAGATGCAACCGCTTTCAAAACACGTTATGAGGAAATAAAGAAAATTTTCAATGAAGTGTATGTCGATAAAAATTCGCACAAAACCGTAAAATCAGGGGTTAAAACAGGTTTTATACCTGCTCCAAACGAAGCGGATACTCGTGGAAAATCTGATAAAGGTACATTGATTGATACGCAGGCATCTTATGCCATTCCTTTGGATTTGGGTGTTTTCGATGAAACAAACAAAGCTTATGCCATTCAAAATTTGAATGAAAGTATTCAAAGAAAAAACAAAGACGACCTTGGCGTAGAACGTCCAGAATATTCATTGATGACAGGTTTTATCGGAACGGCTTCTATTTCAGAAGCACTTTCTGAAAATGGAAATTCAGCCAATGCTTACAGACTTTTACAACAAACTAAGTATCCATCTTGGTTGTATTCGGTTGTAAACGGAGCTACTTCTATTTGGGAAAGACTAAATTCTTATACCGTAGAAAATGGTTTTGGAGGCAATAATAGCATGAACTCTTTCAATCATTACTCTTTCGGAGCAGTAGCGGCTTGGATGAATAATTATTCTTTGGGCATTCAGAGAAGTCCAGAAAAGGCTGCCTTCAAAGCCATCGTTCTAAAACCAACGCCCGACCCTGACAAAGTAATGACTTGGGCAAAAGGATATTATGATTCAGTGTATGGAAAAATCAGTAGTGAATGGCGTTATGAAGGCAATACTTTTGTGTATAAAACAAGCATTCCAGCCAATACAACCGCCACACTCTATTTGCCAGCCAACAGCATTGCAAATGTAAAAGAAGGCGGAAAAGCCATTACACAAGTGAAAGGAATTAGTCAAGTAAGTATAGAAAACAATCAAGTAAAAATGACATTAGTTTCAGGTTCTTATCAATTTGAAGTACAGTAGTCATTCTTGATTTAGCAAAAAGGTCTGAATAGCACTTGCAGTTTAGACCTTTTTGTTTTTAGGAAAACGAGCTAAATTTTGTAAAATAGACAATTTGAGCCTTTAGAAGTAAAGTAGAAAGGAAAAAATACAAAACAGAAGTCTTTCTATAAAAGACTTCTGTCACCATTACACTTGATAATCAAGAGATGTAAAACTATATACCTATCGCCATTTTTTGTCCATAAGTGTTGAGAAGTCCTTTGAGGAAGAAATTATTTAAGCCCTTTATAAAATCAGACCTATTACATTCATTTTGTAAAAAGCTATCGTTGAGTAAGTTCTTGAGCATCCAAACATACAGTTCAGCCGAAGCCGTAATATCTAACTCTTGCCGATATAAGTATTCAGATTTGCCCCTTGCTATATTCTGAGCAATATAAGGCAAAAGTTTACTATCTAAAAAACTGATGAGCATTTGATACGCTTCCAGAAAATAGACTCTCGAATCCTTTAAAAATGATGTTGTGAGTTTAGCAAAGTACTTTTGGATTTCTTCAAAAAATGTTTGTAGTTCGATAATAGCACTTGGCGAAACCAAGGGACATATTTTGAACGCCTGCTCAACCTTTGTCAGTAAAGATTCCACGATCTTTACTATCAAACTATGTTTTGAAGGGAAGTACATGTACAAAGTCCTTTTTGAGATACCACACTCACAGATAATATCGTCCATTGTCACAGCTTTGATACCATGTTTAGCAAACATCAATTGAGCTGTTTCCAAAATAAAGATTTGTTTGCTTGTCATACTTTCATTTTATTTCGCCGATGGCTTTTTTATAATTTGCTAAACTTACTTTGTACTCCACTTTTGCGTCGATATGACTCGAATAGGCCTGTTGCCAAATAACTTGTGCTTCAAGGACATCTTTGCCTGTAATTGTTCCAGCTTTATAGCGGTCGTTGGTCAATCTTAGGTTTTCCTCCGATTGTTTGATTGACAAATTGGTCAAATCAATTTTCTTTAATGATTGGTTCAACTGAATCCACGCACTCTGAACTTGAAGATTAATCAATTCTTTACTTTCTTCCAGTTCCCATTTTTTAGCTTGTATTTTCAGTTCTTGCTCTTTTACTTTTTGTGCATTTTTCCCCCAATCATAAATTGGAATAGAAAAATTCAGCAATCCTAAATAAGAAGATAATGAGTTTTCGCCGTTAGAAAAATTAACCTTATTTCCTACCGAAGTAAATCCTGTTAAAACAAAACTTAATTGTGGCTTGTGTTCTGCTTTTATCAGCGAAGTTTTGATATGCTCAAGTTCCATAACCTTATTTAATACCTGTATTTCGGGTCTCAATTCCTCTGCATTGCTTACTTTTTTAGCAAGCAATTCGTAGCTAAAGGTATTTACTTCGTCGGCGATATTGAAATCCACTTGATTAGATTGCCCCAGTATTTGTGCCAAATTCAACTTGGCTAATATCAATCCATCTTGTGCTTTTGTGATATTTAGGTCAGCTTCGTTGAGACTTACCTCTACTCTCAATAAGTCATTTTTATAAGTCAAACCTGCATCTACGGCATTTTTTAGCTCTTTTTGCAATTGCAAAAGCATCTCTTTATACTTCTGAGCCAACACAATTTTTTCTTTTACTTGCACAATTTGCCAGTAGGCACTTTCTACCGATAGCAAAAGTTCGGCTTCGGTAATTGCTTTTTGTCCCTCTGTGATTTCAATGGCTTTATTGTTAGCATCAATACCCAGTTTTATTTGTCCACCTGTGTAAATAGGTTGTGAAACTACAAGAGAACCACTCCCCAAAACACTGGGGAGTAATTGATTCAGAGGTTTTCCTGCGTGTAACCCTATCACAGAGGCATCAATATTGGGTCTATCGTTCAGTTTGCTGGCATCACGTGCTACTTTCGAAGCTTCGATTTGGAATTGAGCCGCCTTTATTTTTTTATTTTGACTTAATGCCATTTGCCTACATTCTTCCAAAGAGTACGTTGGCGTTTGGGCATTGTTGGGGAATACCTTTACGATTAGTACAGTCGTTAATAGTACTCGATAAAATTTATGAAGTAATTTCATTGGTTTTATAGTTGGATTGTCAGCTCAAACATTGAGTTGCTTATGAGTCAAAACTCTACTAAAATCAATCAGTTGTGAATTTGACTCTTGCTAAAAATTTTGAGCAATGACAGGTTTCGATATAATATTCTTATAAATGTTCGGGCTTGTACTGTATTTCTACATTAGAGTCGATTTCATCATCTGGAGCAGGAACAGGTTTCACAAATCGGTAGTACAATACAGGTATTACGAATAGCGTAAGTATCATCGAGATAATTAGTCCAAAAGCCAATACACTACCTAATGGAGCCCAAAGTGGCGACTTTCCGATAATCATCGGGATAACCCCTACCGCTGCCGCTGCCGAAGTTAGGAATATAGGACGCATTCTTCGTTTTGCAGAAGCCAAAGCGGCGGCTTTGATACTGTAATGATGTTCCAAAACGAGTTCGTCTGCATAATCTACCAATATAATTCCATTTCGAACCACAATCCCGATTAAGCTAATGACACCCATAAATGCCGTCATACCGATAGGGTTGTTGGTTAAGTACAATCCTAAAAAAGCCCCTAACAAACTCAAAGGGAAAGTAGCCAGAATAATCAGCGTTTTTCCTAAACTCTTGAATTGAAATAAAAGCGTAGCAAAAATCAGAATCAAACTTACTGAAAGTGCTGTGAGCATTCCGGGCATATTTTCCTGATTAGATTCAGCATCACCACCGTACTGAATGCTGATTCCTTGTGGTAAATCAAGCTTTTCTATTTGTGGTTGTACTTCTTTCAAAATCACCGAAGCCCTGATGCCATTTTGAGCCTCAGCAAGAACCGTCAAGGTTTTAAGCCCATTGCGATGTGCAATTACGCCCGTGTGCCATGAAGGTGACAGTTCGGCTACTTCTCTTAAAGCAATCTTTTTACCGTAAATCGTACTTAAATGCAAATCGCCAAGGGCATTGATGTCTTTACGATTGTCGGTAGCATAGCGTAGTAAAATATCCACTGGTTGATCGCCTTCCCAAAGTTGCGAAACGGCATATCCTTTTAATCCAGCTCCGAGGGTTTGTGTAATTACTTGGTGCGGAACACCCAAGCGAGCGGCAGCTTCCTCATTGATTTTTAGACTAACGCCTAAATAATCATTTTCGTAATCATTTCTTACCCAGTTTGTTCCTTTGGCTTTTTCCAAAATCGCCTCTATCTGTTCGGCAACACGCTTTTGGTCTCTGATATTATTGCCAATAATTCTAACGGCAATAGGAGAACCTTCCTGAAAACTTAGCTGGCGAAAACGTACATAACCATCTCTGATAAAACCTTCAAACTTAGGGCGATATTCCTTTACAATTTCGTCGGTAGCTTTATTACTGGCGGTAGTAATAAAGAGTTGAGCAAAGTTTCTTCTTGGAATTTCGGGAGCATAAGAAGTTTGAAATCTTGGCGAACTTGTTCCCACAAAACTGGCGATACTTAATACTCTTTTATCTTTTTTTAGAATTGCCTCAACCTCTGAAACTTTTTTATCAGTTTCGTTCAAGGCTGTACCGTCGGGCATCCAAATTTCGATATTAAACTGATTTCTTTCACTGGTTGGAAAAAATTCCTGATCTACTTTTCCTGCAATCACAAAAGCCAGTAAAACAGCTATTAATGCAGAAAGCATCGTAAGTTTCGGCCATCTAAAACAAAACTCAACGCTGATATTGAAGAGATTTTGGAGATGGTCTAAGAGCGATTTTCGAGGCGGACGGTCAGATACTGTATGTTTTAAGCCTTTTTTGATAAATACATAACACATATAAGGTGTTAAAAACAAGGCTACAAGCATAGAAGTAATCAGGGCGATGGCTACCGTAACTGGCAATGATGCCATAAAATCCTTAGCAATCCCATTCATAAAAAAGGCTAAAGGAGCGAATGCAAAAATAATCGCTAATGTTGCCGTAAAGATTGGTAAAGTAAGCTGTGTGGCAGCTTGCCAAGCACCTGTCCAAGGCGTTAAGCCTTCATCAAGTTTTTCTATGTAATTATCTACTACCACAATGGCGTTATCTACCACCATACCAAGTACGATAATCAAGGCGGCTAAGGATACTTGATGAAGTTCTACACCAATCATATTCATCAAACCAAAGGTAATCAAAATCGCAATGGGGGCGGCTATTGATGAAACCGCTGCCATTCGGAGAGGTAATAGAAGCATTACAACAATAATAACAGAGGCAATGGCCATGCCAAATTCTATCATAAAGTGATTGATACTTTCGTCCACTACGGCTGGCTGGTTTACGATTTTCTCAATTTTGATGTCATCAGGAAAAGATTTTTGTAGCTCCGCTAATTGAGCATCCACTTTTTCGCCAAATTCTACGATGTTATTTCCCGGCTGCATTTCAGTTGAAATGAGCATTACTTTATCTTTGCCAATGCGGATAAATGATGATTCTTCCTCATACCGTCTTTCTATATACGCAATATCTTTTAGTCGTACTTGTTCGCCGTTTGGCGTAGTATAAATAAGTTGATTCGCTATCTCTTCTTGTGTATGATATTGACTTTGGGTAAATATCGGAATCGTGTTTGACTGTACCGTTACTTCTCCAGAATACTGAGTAATATTTTGTCCTTGCAAGGTTTTCACAATTGTTCCGATGTCGAAACCATACTGTTGTATTTTTTTGTCGTCGATAGTCACATAAATTTGCTGACGTTGCTCTCCCGAACGGTTTATTTTTGATACTTCTGGAATCGTTTTAAGTGCGTCTTCCATTTTATCAAGGTATTGCTTCAATTCAGCATAACTTCTGGTCGAGGACGAAACCGCAATAATTTGGGCAGTCACATCGCCAAAATTACTATTTACGATAGGACCGATTACGCCCGAGGGTATCGACGACCGCAGCGTAGTATTGAGTCCATGTTGTAAGGTAGCCCAAAACTTTTTACGGTCTTTGATACTTGTATGTAATTCAACCGTGATAAATACTTGCCCGTCACGTGTTTGTGATTTTGTTTTTTGTTTATTGACTTCTTCAAAAGAAAAGAGAAACTGTTCAATTTTGGAAGTTACTTGTTTTTCCATCTGTGACTCGTCTGCACCGGGGTAAAACGCATACACCATCGCTACGGGCGTTTCTATTTTGGGGTCTTCTGCTCTTGGCATATTCCTCAAAGAATATACTCCGAAAAGCAAAAGCAGGGCGGTAATCACAATTGTTACTTGTTTGTAACGCATGGCTGCCTCAATAAAATTTATAGTTCGTTTTTTCATCTGATTTTAATGTTCAGTCATTTTTTAAAAGGTTTCAGATGGAACGCCCAATCAAAGCTCTGTATATCAAACTTTTTGGCACGGACGTTTCATGAGTCTTTTTCGTATAAATAAAATGGAGTATTGAAATCGGCAAACGGCTCTTCTGAGGATTTAGATAAATCCCTTATTTAGCTAATAATGAATCTGTTAGGCAATATGATAACACCTAAATCTTTGATAGATTTAGCACAAATTGGTTACAGTAAATATTCATTAAAACTTAAAGAGTCTATTTGCGATTAAGCAAAAGCGTTGGTATGAAGTGATTACAACTGTACCTCAGAGCCATCGTGTAATTTAGACTGTCCTTCTACCACAATGCGTTCATTGAGGTTCAAACCTTCTTTCACGATTACTTCTTTAGTTCCTATCAGCGAGCCAACTGTTACTCTTTTTCTTTGTACTTTTTTGTCGCCATTCATCACATACACATAAGTAATATCGTCAGCATCACGAACTACGGCGTTGGCAGGTATCGTAAGGGCTGGCACTACTCGGTTCGGCTGAATATCTACGGTGGTATTCATACCGGGCAAAATACGATTTTGGGTGTTGTTTAGCTGAATCTTAACGATATAAGTTTTTGAGATAGCATCTGCCTGAGGGTTAATAATTGCCACAGTACCTTTGAGCGACTCGCCGAGGGTTGGAATATGTATCGACGCTACCATTCCTTGTTTAAAGTTACCAATCTCAGCCTCTGGAACGGTAATTTTAGCATAAACTTTATCGGTTTTGATAATACTAAATGCTGGTACTCCTGGGGCTGCCATACTTCCTTTTTCAACAAGTTTTTCGGTAATAATCCCCGAAATAGGAGCATACAATTTGCTATCAGCAATATGCTTTGTATTGATGTTTTTGTTGGCTTGTGCTTGGGCGACTTTGGTTTTAATATCAATAAAATCTTTTGCAGGCAAACTTCCTTTTTGATATAAATCATTAAGACGCTGATACATATCTTCTGCCTGTTCGAGTCCTGCTTTGGCAATAATTAAAGCATTTTCATACTCTGTGGCATCTATACTTGCCAAAAGCTGTCCTTGTCGCACAAATTGCCCTTCTTTGGCTACCACTTGATTGATTACTCCTGCTACGGCAAAGCCAATTCTACTGGTATTATCGGGTTCGATAGAGCCTGTGTATGATAAGCTTTGGATACGGTTAATTTGTTGAACTTCTTGCGTACTTACTCGTACTAAACTTTTGCTTTGTTGTTGCTCTGGTTGTTTATTGCCACAAGAGGATAGCATCACAGTGTACACCACCAATGGGAGTACCTGTGTCAAACTTGATTTGATCATAGAGAATTATTGTTGACTTGTTAAGAATTGATGTAACAAAATTCCATATTATTATGCCTATTCAAAAGGTCTGAAATTCTCCAAGATTGGTCAAAAAGTAAGTTTTGTTATAATGATGTCAGTTTTAGCAGAAAAATGAACCAATTATTCTATTTTTCTAAATTCTGAAGGTGAAAAACCTGTGTGTCGTTTAAAAAATTTCCCAAAAAAAGACTGGTCGCTGAAATGCAAAATATCCGCAACCTCTGAAATACTGAGGCTTGCATCTGTCAATAGAAGTTTTGATTCTTGAATCACAAAATCATCAATAAGCTCGCCAGCACTTTTACCCGAAACCTCTTTTACGGTCTGTGTCAAATACTTGGGGTTGATATTGAGTTCGTTGGCGTAGTATTGTACATTTCTGTGTTCTTTAAACTTTTTTTGGAGCATATTTACAAACTGCATCACCAAATGTTCTTTTCTGGTAAAAGTAGCATTTTTGACAGGTGCATATTTTTGTGCGATGCCTCCAAGCTCGTAAAGGAAAATATTGAAAAGATTCTTGAGAATATCTTTCCCAAAAGGATGCTCGCTTTGATGAAGATACCTAAAAGACAAATGCTCCATCAATTCTTTCATGCGTATAAAATCTTCTTCATCAGGAAACCACAATGGCGAACCTTGATACGAAATATAATTAAATACTTCGGGAAGGTTTTTAATCTCAGAAATTTGCCCCAGGAAATTAGGCGTAAAAGCAACCCCCGAAATCATAGCCCCCTTCGTAGCATGTACCGAACGCTTGGTATCGTTCGGAGTAGTCATGATTAATTGATGCTTACTTGCAATATAATCTTGATTGTTGATGTTCAAGGTTATTTCTCCCGTTAGTACTAAAACCACAAAGAAAAACTCTGTTCTATACAGGTAATCAATCTTTTCGTTTTCGTAAACCTCCGTATCTATTTTGATGATGAAATCATTTGAAAAAGCATCTGCATCAATAGAATGCTCTTTTACAAAATCAAGTAATTTAAAGACGGGTATATCTTTTGACTTTTTTGCCATGCGATTTATATGCTAATACAATAGATTTACAACTCAACACTCCTTACAAATAGTTCATCGTTAGCCACATAAAAAATGTAATTTACAGAATGTATCATCCCCAAAAGGAAAATTTTGCTTAATTATTGTTTGCTGTTACTATGGCTTTGATGCCGAATAGCAATAAAAAACAGTAAAAGTCTCGTTATGAGTGCTTTGTTTAGTACAGAAAATTCTGTTAAGTTTTTGATATTCTTGATAAACATAAATTTTCTAAAGCTTCAGTACCTCTTCTCATTTAAGTATGAATATAATCAAACCCGAAAAATCAATGCAGACGGAATTATTAAACAATTTTTTATTAAAACTTAAAATACTTGCCTTTTTATGGGCGATTGTTTCGTGGAGTGTTCAAGCACAAAATACATCAACAAAATATAAAACCGAAAGAATAAAACTCAACGAAGGTTGGCGGTTTATGCGTTATCAAGCCAATTCTGATAAACTGATTTATGACGTTCGTCCAGCCATACAAGAAGTAAACGACAGCAAAGTAGCCGATTCAAAACCCGATGAAGCCGTAAAAGTTGAAGCAAAAGAACAAGTACTAAAAGCGTGGATTCTTCCCACAGCCAACGATTTTATCAAAGACCCTGCTAAAAAACACGTTCCTCCCGCTGGAAATCCTACGGCAGATTTTCCTTTCATAAAAAGTAATTTTTCAGATGATACTTGGGAGAAAGTGGATTTACCACACGATTGGGCGATTAATCAAGCCTTTTACGAAGGCGATAAACCAGAAGTTGGTGGCGGAATGGGGCGTTTGCCCAGTCAAGGCGTAGCTTGGTATCGTAAAAAAATAAGCATCAACCAAGCAGACAAAAGTAAAATTATTTACTTAGACATCGACGGGGCAATGTCTTATAGCATGGTTTGGCTCAATGGTCAATTAATAGGCGGTTGGCCCTATGGCTATAATTCTTATCGTTTAGATTTAACGCCTTACTTGAAAATTGGGAGCGATAACCAATTAGCAATCAGAATAGATAATCCCAATCACTCCGCTCGTTGGTATCCTGGCGGTGGCATTTATCGCAATGTTTGGCTGACGAAAGTTGCTCCTGTTCATGTAGCTCAGTGGGGTACTTTTATCACTACGCCCGAAGTTTCGGAAAGCGAAGCCACTATAAATTTGGCTTTACAAATCATCAATAGAGCAAATGTGAATAAAAAAGTAGCAGTAAAAACCGAAATCTATGCTTTAGACTCGCATTCAAAACCCATTGGAAAAGCTCTCGCTAATTTTCCATCAGAAATTATCAGTATCAAAACTGGCGAAAATTACCTTCAACAAACCACTTTAAAGCTCAAAAATCCAAAACTTTGGGGAGTATATCCAAGTCAAAAACCTCATCTTTATCTTGCTCGTACTCGTCTTTTCAGTGAAGGCAAATTAGTGAATGAATACGATACGCCATTCGGAATTCGTAAAATTGAATTTCATCCTACACAAGGACTTATTGTTAATGGCAAAAAAATCAAGATTCAAGGCGTGAATCAACACCATGATTTAGGAGCTTTGGGAGCAGCTTTTAATGTTCGTGCAGCCGAGCGTCAGCTTGAAGTACTTAGAGAATTGGGTTGCAATGCCATTCGGATGTCACATAATCCACCTGCTCCCGAATTACTTGATTTAACCGACCGCATGGGATTTTTGGTGATTGACGAAATTTTTGATAGTTGGGAACGTAAAAAAACGCCCCACGATTTTCACCTGATTTTCCCAGATTGGCACGAACCCGATACTCGTTCATTCATTCGTCGTGACCGCAACCATCCTTCTATCTTCGCTTGGAGTTTTGGGAATGAAGTAGGCGAACAATATACGGATGTAGAAGGAGCAAAAATCGCTAAAAAATTACACGATATTGTTCATGAAGAAGACCCAACTCGTCCAGCTTCGGCTTCTCAAAATTATGCCAAAGCTGATATGCCTTTTTCAAAAGAAATGGATTTTATGAGTTTGAATTATCAAGGCGAAGGCATCCGAGACGCACCTGCTTACCAACATTTAAAAGGCGGTATCAGAACTTCGCCATCTTATCCAGCTTTTCAAAAGGCTTTTCCTGATAAAATGATTATCAGTAGCGAAACGGCATCGGCACTAAGTACTCGTGGTTCGTATATTTTTCCTGTGGCTTCCGAAAATTCCGCTCCTGTAAGCGATGGTGTAGGCGGAAATCCTGTTAGCAAAGAAGTAAGTGCTTACGAACTTTATACCGCTCAATTTGGCTCTTCGCCCGATAAAGTTTTTGCTACTCAGGACCGACACCCTTATGTAGCAGGCGAATTTGTATGGACTGGTTGGGACTATATCGGCGAGCCAACACCTTATTATTCAGCCCGTAGTTCATATTCTGGCATTATTGATTTAGCAGGTTTTAAAAAAGATAGATTTTACTTGTACCAAGCTCGTTGGCGACCCAATTTGAGAATTGCACATATTTTACCACATTGGAATTGGCCCAATCGTGTGGGCGAAATCACGCCAGTACATGTGTTTACTTCGGGCGATGAAGCAGAATTATTTTTAAATGGAGTATCGCAAGGGAGAAAGAAAAAAGCTGAGTTTGAGTATCGCCTTCGTTGGGACGAAGTGAAGTACCAAGCAGGAGAATTAAAAGTAATTGCCTATAAAAATGGTGAGTTTTGGACTGAAGAAATCGTAAAAACCACAGAAAAAGCTTCTAAAATTCAGGCTTCGGCAGACCGTTCTATCATCAAAGCCGATGGCGAAGACCTTGCTTTTATCACGGTAAAAATTACGGATAAAAACAATTTAACCGTACCAGACGCAAATCATAAACTATCTTTTAGCATAGAAGGAGCAGGTGAAATTGTAGCTACTGATAATGGAAATCCTGCTGATTTAATGTCCTTTGCTTCGCACCAACGCCAAGCTTTTAATGGTTTGGCATTGGTGATTGTTCGTGCTAAAAAAGGACAGACAGGAAAAATAAAGTTAAATATCAAAGCAGATGACTTAACTACGACAAGTGTTGATTTAATAAGTAAAATACAATAAGAATATCGGTCGCTTGAACATTTGGAATATAGATTTAGTATTACGTGACATTCAAATTTTTATGTTTCTACTTACTTTACGCCTCCAAAATTTTATACGCTTGAGAAATTGTCAAAACATAAAGTTTTTTTAATGAGCTATAAATTTTTATAGCTCATTAAAAAAAAATACTGAATGAATTTGTACAAGGACTTGCCTCTGTAAAAAAACTCAAAAAATAACGATGAAACATATTTTTAACGTATTCTTATTGCTGTTACCGCTTACTGGATTTTGTATAAATCCTACTTCTTACGTTGCCTTTCAGGCAAAAGGAAGGAGTTTTTGCGTAGCTTCCAAAAGCAAAGTCACGCCCATTTTGGTTTCAAAAGATGACAATAAAGGCGTTATCCGAGCCACAAGCGATTTACAAAGCGATGTAGAACGAGTAACAGGCAGAAAGCCCCAACTACTCAACGAACTCAGCCAACAAGAAACACTGATTATTGTTGGCACTTTAGGAAAAAACCAATGGATTGACGCACTGGTGGCTCAAAAGAAAATAGATGTACAAAACCTGAAAGGAAAATGGGAAACTTTTGTAATTCAAACCCTTGAAAATCCATTTCCGAATGTAAAAAAAGCCTTGGTGATTGTTGGCTCAGACAGACGAGGGACGATTTATGGCATTTATGATTTATCTGAGCAAATGGGCGTTTCCCCTTGGCATTTTTGGGCGGATGTTCCTACGGCAAAACATGATGAAATTTATGTAAACAATGGCAAATACTCTGACGGCGAACCCAAAGTAAAATATCGTGGCATATTCTTGAACGACGAAGCACCTTGTTTGGCTGGTTGGACAAAAGAGAAAAATGGAGGTTTTAATCAAAAACTTTATACCTCTATTTTTGAGTTAATTCTCCGATTGAAAGGAAATTACCTTTGGCCTGCCATGTGGGGAAATGCCTTTCATGTCGATGACCCCATGAATCCTGTGTTAGCAGACGAGTATGGCGTAGTCATCGGTACTTCGCACCACGAGCCACTGATGCGTGCACACGACGAATGGCGACGTTTTGGAAAAGGAAAATGGGATTATACCACCAACGATTCTACGCTGAGGGCTTTCTGGAAAAAAAGTACGCAAGAACGTTATCAGTACGATAATATTTTTACGGTTGGTATGCGTGGCGATGGCGACGAACCCATGAGTCAAGCAACGGCTACAGCATTATTAGAAAAAATTGTGGGCGACCAACGTAAAATTATGGAAGAAGTTTCGGGAAAACCAGCCTCCGAAAAACCGCAATTATGGGCTTTGTACAAAGAAGTACAAGACTATTACGACAAAGGGATGAGAGTACCCGACGATATTACTTTATTATTGTGCGATGACAACTGGGGTAATATTCGTAAACTGCCAAACTTGACCGAAAAACCCAGAAAAGGAGGTTATGGTATTTATTATCATTTCGATTATGTGGGTGGGCCAAGAAATTATAAGTGGGTGAATACAAATCCATTACCAAGAATTTGGGAACAAATGAATTTGGCTTATCAATACAAAGCTCGTGAAATTTGGATTGTGAATGTTGGCGATTTAAAACCAATGGAATTTCCCATTTCATTCTTTTTAGATTATGCTTGGAATCCAGAAGCATGGACTTTAGACAAACTTCCTACTTATTCAAAAACATGGGCAAAAGCTACTTTTGGTGAAAAATATGCCAGTGAAATTGCCACTTATTTAGATAAATATGCCAAGTACAATGCCCGTGTAAAACCAGAATTATTGAATGCCAACACTTATAGCTTGGAAGGCGAAAACAATGAATGGACAAGCGTACTGAACGACTATAAAGTCTTGGCGAAAGCGGCAGAGGATACTTATCAAAAAATAGAACCTGCTTACAAAGACGCTTATTATCAATTGGTTTTATATCCAATTTTGGCTTGTGCCAACTTGAATGAAATGTATTTCGCTCAAGCAAAAAACCAACAAGCTGCCAACGCCAAATGGGCAAGTACCAACGCTTGGGCTGATAAAGTAGAAGAGCTTTTCAAAAAAGACCAAGCGTTAAGCGATTACTTCAATCAATCGCTGGCGGGCGGTAAGTGGAATCATTTTGCCGACCAAACACATATTGGCTATACCTATTGGCAACAACCCAATAAAAATGCTGTACCCAAAGTAACCAGATTAGCCACTGACGAAGCGACCAAAGAAGAAACAAAAACGAGTGAGCAAAAGTCAAAACTTACTTATCCTGCTGATTTCAAAGGATTTCTTGAAAATAGCGGAATCGTTTCGATGGAAGCTGACCATTATTCAAGAGCTATAAATATGGGAAAAGTTCAATGGAAAGTAATTCCAGACATCGGAAGAACAGGCAATGGAATCAGTATTTTTCCTGTAGATATTCCTTCGATAGAGTTAACAGCCCAGAGTCCACGCTTGGAATATGATATGTTTTGGTCGAAAGAAGGAGAGGCTACCGTACAACTCATTGCATCGCCAACGCTTGATTTTAACAATTACAAAGGTTTACATTTAGCGATTTCATTGGATGACGAAAAGCCACAGGTGATTGATATGCACGCCGATAAAAGCCAAAGAGAATGGGAACGAATGGTGGCAAGAAATGCTAAGTACATTACGCATAAGCTCAGGATAAACGGCACAGGAAAACATACTTTAAAAATATGGGCAATCGACCCAGCGATTATTTTACAAAAAATCATTGTAAGTACGGTGGATATTCCCAAAACACATTTAGGACCAGAAGAAAGTACCATAGTAAAATAGCTCATGATAAAACATTGAGTAGATTTATAGTAATTGTAGTGCTGTGAGCTTTAAGCAGTAAGCTGTAAGCTTTAGGCGGTAGAGTGTAAGCAAAAGTTTGAGATAATTTAAAAGCTTACAGCCTACCGCCTAAAGCATGAAAAAAGTTTTAAAACAATGATGAAACAAACCAAATATCTATTACTCTTTTTCCTTTGCCAAGGATTGATGCTACAAGCCCAAATCCGTTTGCCAAAATTGATTTCCGATAATATGGTTTTGCAAAGAGACCAAGCCATTAAAATTTGGGGTTGGGCTTCGCCAAAAGAAAAAGTTACCCTTCTTTTCAATAAAAAAAGTTATAAAACGACTACCGCCGACAATGGTAAATGGGAAATACTGCTTCCTGCCCAAACCGCAGGTACAGGTTTTGAAATGCTTTTGAAGGGTAAAAATGAAATCAGTATCAAAAATATTGCCTTCGGAGATGTTTGGTTATGTAGCGGACAAAGTAATATGACGATTACGATGGAACGCATCAAAGAACGTTTTCCAGAAGATGTGGCTTCTGCCAACTATCCTGATATTCGTAATTTTTTTGTACAAACCCTTACGAATCTCAATTCAGCAAAAGAAGATTTCCCACAAGGAGCATGGAAAAGTGCTGTTCCGAAAGACATTCTTTCTTTTGGGGCAGTGCCTTATTATTTCGCCAAAGATATTTATGAAAAATATAAAGTACCGATTGGCATTATTAACAGTTCGGTAGGCGGAACGCCGATTGAAGCTTGGATTAGCGAAAGTGGCTTCAAAGATTTTACGGATATTCAAAAGACGATTGCTCGTAATAAAGACAGCGTTTATGTCAATTCATTCAATCGTCGCCCTGCTTTTGTAAACGCCGCTCCTGTTATCAAAGATTTAGGTACGATTGAACATTGGGAAAGTACTGACTATCAACCAAAAGGTTGGAGAAATATGAATATTCCGGGTTTTTGGGAAGACCAAGGCTTGAAAGATTTGAATGGGGTAGTTTGGTTCAGAAGAGAGATAGAAGTACCTAAAGGCTGGCTTGGCAAAACGGTAAAGCTTTACATGGGAAGAATTGTTGATGCCGATGAAATGTATGTAAATGGAAAAAAGATTGGAAATATTACCTATCAATATCCACCCCGTCGATACGAAATCCCTGCTGATTTGCTGAAAGAAGGTAAAAATATCTTTGTCATAAGAGTAAGCAATACTGCTGGAAAAGGTGGTTTTGTATCTGATAAACCTTATTTTATGACCAGTAATGGCGAAGAAATAGACCTAAAAGGCACGTGGCAATACAAAGTAGGAGAAGTATATCAGCATATAAATTTTGGTGGATTTGGGGGACTCACGCATCAAAATCAACCGACGGCTTTGTATAATGCCATGATTGCCCCTGTTTTACCTTTCAATCTTAAAGGTTTTATTTGGTATCAGGGAGAAAGTAACGTTGGAAATCCACAACAATATGAAAAACTTTTGCCGACTTTGATTAATGATTGGCGACAACATTGGAAAAACGAGCAATTGCCATTTTTGGTAGTACAATTAGCTAATTTTCAAGATATTGACTTTACACCAGTACAAGAAAGCAATTGGGCCAAACTCCGAGACGCTCAGAATCAAGCACTTACTTTGCCAAAAACTGCTGTAACTGTTACGATAGATTTAGGCGAATGGAATGATATTCATCCATTAAACAAAAAAGATATTGGTAAAAGACTTGCCCTTTCTGCCCAAAATTTAGCCTATAATGAAACAAATGTTGTTTACTCTGGGCCAAAACTGGTGAATCAGCAAATTGACAATGATAAAATAATTTTAAGTTTCGACAACGTAGCCGAAGGCATTACTTCAAAAGATGGCGAAGATTTACGTTGGTTTGCGATTGCCGATTATGATAAAAAGTTTGTTTGGGCAAAAACGCAAATAGTGGATAAAAACAAAGTTGTAGTTTGGCATGAAAGCATCAAAAAACCAAAGTACGTTCGCTACGCTTGGCAGGATAATCCCGAAGGTGTAAATTTCTATAATTCAGTAGGTTTGCCTGCTTCTTCGTTCAGAACAGACAATGAAAAATTAGATGAAACGAAGGCATGGAAAGGGAAAAAATGTAGCGTGGTACTTACTTATGATGATGCCCTCAATGTTCATCTTGATAACGTAATTCCTGCTTTGGATTCACTTTCTTTGAAAGGTACTTTTTATTTAACGGCTTCGTCGGATGCTGCTACTAAAAGAATCAATGACTGGAGAAACGCCGCCAGAAATGGACATGAATTGGGTAATCACACTTTATACCATCCTTGCGACGCTACTTATCCCGGCATGGGTTGGGTTAGACCAGAGTATGATTTAAGTAAATATTCTTTGAAAAAAATTCAAGATGAAATAAAAATGTGTAATACTTATTTGAAAGCCATCGACGGAAAAGATAAACGTACTTTTGCTTTTACTTGTGGGCATAAAAAAGTAGCAGAAGGTGAATTTATGCAGAGTCTTTCTAATGAATTTGTAGCTGCCAGAGCCGTAAGAAGTGAAATGCACAATTTGAATGAACAGAATTTAATGGATATTGACTGTTACAGCATGGAAGGCACAACGGGCGAACAGATGATAAATTTGGTAAAAGAAGCCCAAAAATCGGGTAAGTTATTAGTCTTTTTGTTTCATGGTGTGGGCGGAGAACATGGTTTGAATGTATCAAAAGAAGCTCACAGTCAGTTACTTCATTATTTGAAAGACAAGGAAAATGAAATTTATATTGATACAATGCTGAATGTAGCGGAGCATATCAAGGCACTTAAAAACTAATAAATAGAACTTATTTAATTGTAGTGCTTTAGGCAATAAGCTGTAAGCTCTAAGCAAAAAATAAACATTTTGCCTATTGCCTAAAGCCTACTGCCTAAAGCAAATTTTAAAAAAAATTTTGCTCAATCACTTATTTCTGCAAAATCTTTACTTCACTTAATAAACCCGAAGGCAGTAAAGTTGAATTAGCTTGATAGAAAGGCATTGTTGTAAAAGTTGTTTTGTTTTTCACATTGGGCTGTGCATCGCCGATGAGTCGGTTTACCCAAAGGTTCGTTACTTTTACTTCAATCGTATTTTCACCTGTTTTGATGGCTTCTGTGATGTCCACTTTGAACGGTTTTTTCCAAACAACACCTACATTTTTACCATTCACAAATACTTCTGCGATATTTTTTACTTCTCCTAAATCTATTTCAAAAGATTTTTTATTGTCTAAAGCATTGATTTTGAAAGTATTGCTATAAGTAGCCGTTCCTGAGAAATACTTAATATCAACATCTGTGTTTTCAGACCAAGAACCTAATTTATCTAAAGTCACATTTTTGTCATTGAAACCTACTTTCCACGGACTTTCAATTGTACTTAAAACGCTCTCTTTTATAACAGGTACTGTATAGCTGTTGGTAGTAGCTTTGTCTTTGAAAACAACAAATAAAGCTCCCCAAGCATCAAATTTCAATGGAACGATGGTTCTTCCGTCTTTGATTTGGTATGATACTTTTTCAGATTTTCCTGTAACAGGATTCCACAATTCTGGTACTTTACCTGTTACTCTGAAACTGATTTCTGCCTCATTATCATCTTGACTTCTGTTGTCTAACCAATAAATATCTTGGTCTGCGGTTTGACGATGACGGAAAAGGATTTTATTTTTAGCATTTTTGATAATCACATCCGCTTCAAGATTCAGTTTATCAAAAATGGTTACATTGGGATTTTTCCAAATCTCATTTGCCAACGCTTGGAAAGCCTCATCATTATCCGACAAACTTGGTGATTTTATAGGTTTATCGCCAATTACTTTCACGCCAGCTTCTACCAAAGCTTTGATTTTTTTCAAAACTGATAAAGTCATTACTTTAGCCGATTCGTCCAACATCAATACTTGATAAGTATTGCCACTTTTGGCAACTAATTTGCCATTTTTCGCTTCAATCACATTTTGAAGAGCGGTAGCGTTCACGAAATCAAATTCAAATCCTGCTGGAATATTCGGTAATTTTTCACGACAAATCCATGTAATATTGGTGTTTTCGCCATAGTAATACAAAATATCCGCTACGTTTTTACCTTGTTGAAGCATATAGCTACTTCTTCCTAAATACTCCATCCATGCTTTTCCGCCAGTTTCAGACCAAGTTTCATGACGAGTAAAATACTGACCAAATGGTCCAAGTGAAAAGCCCGGTTTTTTATCGTCTAAAGGTTGGTGAACGGAAGTATGAATCACAAAACGGTTCAAGCCCGAAGCCAATTCCAAATCGGCAGTACGTTTTAATTTTTCTGGATTCCAACTAAAAGCATTTTGAATAGAAGTCATTGACTCTGCGGCTACAATATTTTGTCCGTAAATATTGGCTACCGATGCTGCTTCACGAATATCGGCTTCACTGCGTACTTCTTCGTTATTTCCACCTGCCAAACTTCCAGGCGTCCACATCGCAGACATCGGAATATCAGCATTACGTTTTACATCCATCCCATCCGCTAAGTAAATACGACCGCCTTCATGTGACTCAGTATAGCGTTTCATCCCTCTTTTGTGCAGTTCTTCGCCAATCACATCATAATGGTTTTCGGCAATCATTTCGCCAATGGTTTTTCTAAAATCCCACAAGAATTTTTCACTGGCTTCTACATTTTTCACTACTCTACCCGTTAGTACTGGAATCCAAGTAGTAAGGTCGTAGCCACGTCTTTTCTTAAATTCTGCTGGCATATTTTTCGTCCAGTTCATGTGACCCGCCTCGTAGCTATCCAAAATCATGTACTCAAGTCCTTTTGCTCCCATCATGCCACCCGTGGCATCTTTGTACATATCCAAATAAGTATTGATGTACTTTCTTACGGCTTCTTTATCTAATTTATCTACTTCCAAACCCGTAGCTTCTGGCGATGCAGGGTGATTTTGACGACCCGTTAATGAATATCCCAAACGCACTACCATCCAATTTCCAGCAGGAACATCCCATTCTACACTGCCGTCAGCTTTTAATTTACTCGTTAAATCAACCACATTCTCCGCAGGAATCACGTCAGCATTTTCGGGCAAATAGCTTTTTGAGTCTTCTTTCCACGGAGCAAAACCTGCTTTTTCTTCAGTTTGGTCGATACGAGAAGTATTAAACAGCACAAATTCAGAGATTTTAGTACCCTCAGGTTTTGGCTCGCCTGTTGGTATGCCAACCATAGCCGCAAAAGGATTTGCTACACCTGGAAGTGTTTCAAAGCAAATTCGCCAATATTTAGCCGTAGTTGCAGGAATGCCCACGGTAATAAATGGCAAAGTACTGTTAGGAACTTTGGCTACCGTTCTGAAATTTACGCCATCGTCACTTACTTTTAAACTACGGTTGGTTGGCCCGCCGTTGAATTCAGCCAATTCGCCTGCTGCACCTACGCCAACGGCAAAAGCCTTGAAAGTCTGTGGAGAATCGAATTCATACTGCACCCACATATCTTTGCCAACTTCCATGGCTGGTAGCTCATACACTTTGCTCAAGTCATGGTCTAACATCAATTTTGTATCAAAATCGCCCCCACTTTTTGTCATTTTGGGGTTCAAATCCATCAAATGTTTTTCGTTTGAAGGTAATTTATAGGCAATTACAAGAGCATCCGCTGCAAATTGTGGCATTTTACCAATAAAACCGCCCATTAATCCGCCTGATTCTGTACCGATTTCTTGAAATTTACCTACTGCTTCGGGCAATTTTGGCAATTGAATATTTTGTTTTTTTCCTCCTTCAACGATTGCTTCTGTCCAGATATACTTTTTCATGGCATCTTGAGGCTCAACCCAAGGGCCACCCGTAACACTCCAACCAGGCGAACCAGCAATCGCCATTTCAAGTCCTTTTTTAGTGGCAAATTCAGTTGTAAACTTGAAAGCATCTTTCCATTCGGGTGTCATAAACACCAATTTTTTAGGCACAACTACGGGAGTCATCAAATTGGCATCAAAGTTTTGGAAACCACCAATTCCCACACGACTCATCCACTCCAAATCTTTTTGGATACCGTCTTTTGTAATGTTTCCGTTCATCCAATGCCACCAAACTCTGGGTTTAGCGGTATTAGGTGGCGTTTGGAAATTTTGATGTAAAGGGTTGGCTTTCTGTGCATTGCCATCCATTACACCTACCATCAGTGCAGCAATGGCTGTCTGGAGGAGCTGATATTTTCTCTTCATTGTTTTTGAATAAACCGTTTAAATTAATATTTTTTAGGTTTTAGCATTTACTCATGGCATCAATCACTGATGCCATGAGTGTTTTGGTATTTTAAAACTTAAATGTAGCCGTCAAGAAATAAGCTCTTGGAGGCAAACTTAATGTTGAATAAACCGCATTTGGGTTTGCTTCTAACTGTGCTTTTGTAAAACCTTGTCTGTCCAAAGCAGCAGGGAAACCGCCCGGAGCCGACCAGCCCATCACGCCATTTTGGTTAAAAATGTTGTTGATATTGGCTTGTAATTGCCATTTAGCATTCAGATTATAGCCCAAATTCAAGTTAGATTGTGTAAAAGCTGGCAAATAAAAGGTATTGGCTACGTTGGCAGCACGCTTGCCCATGTAAGAAAAATCAAGTGATGAATAGAAATTGCCTTTGTTATAAGTAGGAGAAATTCTAACGATTACTCTGGCATTATTGTCTGTTTCATTGCCTGAAAAATCCTGAATTTTATCATCCGCTTTGCCGTTTGCTCCCAAAATCCAAGTTCTGTATTCGGTTGCTTTTGAAGATTGGAAAGTGGCTACACCACGAATACTTAGGTTTTTTGTGAAATTATGATTGGCCTCAATTTCAATACCCATCGTCGTGATTTTATTGTACAACACTGGCGTATTGTAAGTTGACGACAAATCTGCTGTTTCTTGTCCCGTCACTTGTTGCGGTACGTTACTCAAGATGCTGAAAAATGGCGTTACAAAGAGGTTCGTACTTCCTTTTTTCACTTTATAACCGACTTCAACTTGTTGAATTTTCTGAGCAATTGGATTTAAATTGGCTGCCCCGAAAGCAGTATTTACCGTAACAAACATATCTAAATCTGGTGCTTTACTTCCTTGCGAAACACGGGCATAAACGGCCTGGTCATCAGCAAATTTGTAATTTAAACCTCCAGAGAATGAGAAAGTATTCACACTTAGCTTATCGTAACTATATTTTGCGGTGATTTTCCCGCTCGAATTATCATAAAAAGTCAAAGGATTGCCATCTGTTCCACCAGTTGTTGAAGCCGTTGCCGTAGCAATTTGGTTTGTACCAGAGTAAGCCACTTTTTCATAACGAAGGCCCCAATCAAAATTTAAAGCAGAACTAAGCGTCCAGTTATGTCCAAAAAATAAAGCAGTTTGTTGCTGATTTGCTGTGATAACGTTTACGGCAGCACTTTTTCCTGAACCACCAATTACACCATCAGGATTTGTGATTTGATAAGTTTTGCCATCAAAACCTGACAAAGTAATGGCTGTTAGGGTTGGACGTGGCGAAGTCATTTGTGAAAATGCAATTCCAGCATCTGTTGTGTTCATTCTATCCAAATTAGAATTAGCATAAAATAAACCAGCCGTAAAACTCATGTCTTTTACTTTTTTGGTAATCGTAAACTGGTCGATAAATTCTTTCATTCTATTGTCTGAATAAAACAATGGATTGAAGTACAGTGAGTTTTTCTGAATAGAAGCTCCTGGGAAATTGCTACCATTATCAATAAAATTGAAGCCTGCAAAATTACCATTGATGATATTTGGAGCTTGCGTAATAGAGCCAAATTGTGTTCCAGAAGCTAAATCTTTGTAAGAATAAGTACCAAATTGTCCCAAAAGACCCGGTATCGCATAGAAAACCAAACCATCAGCCGCAAAAGGATAGGCTACGGCAGTAGTATTCCAAACGGAACTTTTATCAGAATATCTTGCCTTGTTTTCTATTGTTAAACCCTCGCCAATACTTTGCTCCCAGTTCAAACCAATAGATTTGTCGGTTGAGTGAATTTTATCTCTCGAATCAAAATGTACTTTTTGACCCGTATCATTTATCGTAAAATCTGCTTGTACCGATGGAATCAAAACCGTATTTGTTTGCGTTACGCCAGCTGGTAAAGTAGGATTTGTAAAACCGATAGTTGGTAAAAATTCAAACCATGCATTATGGTCGTTTAGGTATTTTAAGTACAATTTTAAGCTACCGCTTTTATAAGTTTTTACTAAATTGGCTTTTACTTGTCCGCCATTATTCATCGGATAGCCGGGGTATCTTGCTCCGTCTGCCTGACGATAGAAACCGCCAATATTATAAGTCAACGATTTATCAACATTCAAAGGCCCACCGAAATTAAGGTCTGTACGATAAAATGGATTTTTGCCATTTCCTTCCAAACCATACTTGGCACGCACTTCGCCCGTAAACTCGGTTGTTCCTGTTTTTGAAACATAATTAAAAATTCCGCCCGGAGCGTTATTCCCTAAAATTGAGGCAGTTCCGCCACGTACTGCTTCTAATTTCCCTAAAGTTGCATCTGTACGAAGGAAGTAATCTGGGCCGTAATTGCCGAAAGTTGCGTTAGTTACGGGTAAACCGTCTTCTTGCATCGAAACATAATAATAACCAGAAGCTCCGTCGTTTGAACCTACCGAAACACCACGAGAATAAACGGTATTTCTGATTTCTCCTAAAGATGAATTGACGAATACGCCCGGAATATTTTTCAATAAATCCGCCGCACTGGTGGGAGCTTGAATCGCTAATTGTCTGCTATTTAAAACCGAAATAGCCACCGACGATTCCATACGAGTACGTTTATCAAAAACCCCCGTTACGACTACTTCTTCCAAAGCCGCCACGTTTTCTTTCAAAGACAAACTGATATTGCCTTGCGAACCTACTTTTATTTCTTGTGAATAATAACCAATGAATGAAAAAACAAGTACCGCATTGCCATTAGGTACTTCTATGCGATATTGTCCTTTGGTGTCGGTAACGGTGCCTTGTTGTGTGCCTTTCAACAGGACGGTTACGCCTACCAATGGTTCGTTTTTTTCGTTGCTGATAGTCCCTGTTACTACTTGTTTTAGCACTTCAATTTCGCTCGGAGTATTTTCAGCAGACGTTCTTTTATCGTCAATGGGCATGACTACATTTTCTCTTTGTCGGAGAACAATCTGATTGCCACTTAGCTGATAATCAATATTTAAGTTCTTAAAAAGTCTATCAAGAGCCGAAGAAAGTACTTCATTTTGACTTTTAAAAGAAACTCTTTGCTCTGCTTTAATGGCTTGTGGGCTATAAAAAAATCTTACATTCGCCGACTTCTCAATCTGAGAAAGTACATTTTTCAACTTCTCGTCGTTCGACAGAACACTTACTTTTTTGTTAAGAATTTCTTGTGCTTCTACATCTTTTGCCACGCCAATGCTGATAAAAGATAGTGTAATAAAAACTTGTACCAACGAAATTTTCATACATTGGATGAATAAAACATGTTTTTTTTTCATACTTTTGACTGTTTTGTTTGATTTTGCTAAACTTTGAACACAACAATCCCCTTCAAGCCTTTTTAGACTGTGCTTCATCGGGGACTTTTTGAGCCAGTAGGTCTGCACACCTTCTGGCTCTTTTTTTTACTGAAACTTAATTAAAACATTTACTTGAACTGTATTATTTGCTTTAGGCTCTATGCCGTAGGCTATAAGCAAAATATTTATTATTTCACGATAAAAGCATATATCCTAAATTCAATTTTGCCTCATTACTTTCATACTTCACCATAATTCATAATTCAAAACTCATAATTCCTAATTACTTACATCCTTTTGAATTAATTAAAATTTTACCTTCCAATACTTCATAAGAACCGCCAATGATGTTGGTGATGATGTCCAATTTTTGAAAAAGACTTTCATTTTCAAAAGTCCCAGTTACCTGACATTCAGCCAAAAGCGATTCATTATAGACAATCTCAACGCTATAAGCCTGCTCAATTCTTTTAAAAACTTCACTCAAAGGAGCTTCATTAAACTCAAATGAAATGCCATTGGCGTTTACAATCATGGGTGAGCTTATCAACTTTTTATCATACTGGTCGGTACTTCTATTAAAAATGGCTTGCTGATTAGGCAACAAAATCACGCCTTTCAGTTCATTTTCCTTTTTTCTAACATTCATGTTTTTAAAAACACTTACTTTCCCTTCTTGCACCGACACCACTACTTCTTTCATACTTTCAAAAGCCTTCACATTAAACCTTGTGCCGAGAACCTTGGTCGTTACTTCGTTTGCCATTACCAAAAATGGTCGGTTGGCATCTTTTGAAATATCAAAAGTGGCTTCACCCGAAAGAATGACCAAACGTCTGTCTTTTTCGAAATTTTCGGGATAAGTAATTTTACTTTGGGGGGCTAAAAGTACCGCAGAACCATCTGGCAAATGCACAAGCATGGGTTTATCAAGCGTATTTTTCTGCTCGATACTGGCTTTGGGTAAAACACTAAGATTTTTGTGGTAAGAGGTATCAACCACCACAGAGTAATAAAAAAGTCCGATTAGTACAATGATAGCCGCTGCTCCGGCCCAAATAATGGGCGAACGAAAATGAAGTAATGGTTTTAAAAATGCTCGTTTCTGATTGGTTTCTTGAATTCTTAGAAAAATATAGTTTTTGGCTTCTGTCGAAATATTGGTTTGCTCGTAGCTTTTCAAACCCATTTGAAGGGAAACAAGTATATTTTTTGCCTCAGTATATTCGCTTCTTTTTTGTGGATGATTGGCGTACCAAGTTTGCCAAAAATGCTCGCTTTCAGGACTTGGGTGTAATTGACTCGTGACGAAATAATCATCCGTCAAAAAGTCTGTTACTGAGTATATTAAATAATGATTGCCCATAAGTTTGTTACTATTTACAAAATAGACACAGGCACATTTATTATATACTCACTTAAATATAAAAAAATATCGAAAAAATTATAAACTAAAACTTGGAATTGCTTTACGTAATTTTTCTACGGCACGCACGACTAAATTTTGTGCCGATTGTCTATTGATACTCATCATATCAGCTACTTCATTATATTCCAAATCTTCTACAAAACGCAGGCGAAGGGCTTCCTGCTGGCGAGGGGGAAGTTGGCTAATTAATTTATTTACCAATTCCTCTTTTGAGATAGGTTCAAGATTATTGAGATGAATTGTTTCTTCGGTAATGGCTTCGTCCCAAAGTTCATCAAAATCACCTTCGTTCATTGCCAAGTATTTACTTTCTTTTCGTAAAATCTGATTTTGCATACGGTTTTTTAAAGCCCTCAGCAGATACGAACGGACATTGTTGGGCGTAATAATATAATTACGTTTTGCCCAAATATCCGTAAAAACATCGTGGATACAGTCAAAAACAAAGTATTCAGAAAGCGACGAGAGGCTCATTCCATACCTATACATTGCACTTACGTGTTGTTTATAAATGAAAGAGTATGCCTTTTCATCCCCTTGCTTAAACGCCTCCCATAGCTCATTTTCAGTTAATTTACTGCTCATCTTAGTGGTTCTGTATCGTTATTCAGTCAAAAAATAAACAAATAGTTTTATTTTTAAACAAAAAAATACAAATACACAGTACCAACATTCATGTACTGTACTGTTATTACCAGAATGCCTAAGAATAATTCGGGTAAAAAATAGCATTACAATCTTCTACAATCGAACGACTAAGAACCATCTTCAAAGCAATAAATAGCCCATCAAAAGTCCTTTTCACTATTTTTCCTTTGAAAAAATGTAGTTCAAATCACTTTTTCATTGATAAAAATGTATTTCTACACAAATAATCAAACTAAAAAATGTTAAGAAGCCTTTATATGCGTGCGGTGAATGGTTTGTAAAGTGACTAAAATATGAGGCGAAGCCAATTTTAATTTTAAAATTAAAACGGTCGTTTTTTTA